>JBJFHX010000188.1:0-7118 GCA_051893995.1 Ruminococcus sp. | reverse complement strand
CGACATTTCTGCAAGAGAAGCAGGCTCCGTAGGCGGACAGATGGTTAAAAAGATGTTACCCGTACGAAACAAGTCGTACATACGCAACAACCGCAATGTCGAAGGACACCGTCAGGAGGTTACATATCAGGTAAGAGTGACCTATTAAAAACGGCTTGCTTATCGCATTTTTAAGGTTTAACTAAATAAAAAACACCAATCCCCGAAAGGCAGAAATCACCCCAAGCCTTTCGGGGATATTTTTATAAAATCAGACACCAATAATAATCATATGATGATACAACTGCGAAATACGAAAAAATTAATGAGATTTTGCAGATGTATTGCTTAACCTTAAAGGATATGTTAAGTATGAATTTTCATATCAGTGAAGAACATAGTATTAAAAACTTTGATGTGATTTAGCTTTAATCGCTTGATATTATTTTTGATTGCGAATATAATAAAAATATAAACTGTCAGATTATTGGAGAGCTTGTAATGACATATGAAGAAATTAAAAATATAATATCACAGGGCGAAGGAATGAATATTGAGTTTAAGAAATCCACAACCGATATTACTAAAGATGTTTATGAAACTGTTTGTGCTTTCTCAAACCGTGAAGGCGGTCACATTCTGCTTGGTGTTAAAGATGACGGTACGGTTATCGGAGTGGACAGAAACCGTGCAGAGAGGATTAAAAGCGATTTTGTTACATCAATAAATAACCCGAATAAAATGTATCCTCCGCTTTACCTGACAATTGAAAATATTGAATATGATGATAAGCTGATTATTTATATTTTTGTTCCCGAGAGTACACAAGTTTGTCGTTGCGGCGGCAGGATTTTTGACAGAAACAACGATTCGGATATAGACATAACTAATTCAGGAGATTTGGTATTTAATCTGTATTCAAAAAAGCAGGGAACATATTTTGTAAATAAGGTTTTCACTTACTTTACAATGGATGACCTGCGTTCAGATATAATTGACAGAGCAAGAAGATTGTCAAGACTGAGAAATAAAAATCATCCGTGGCTTACTATGACTGATGAAGAAATACTGCGCAGCTCCGGCTTGATTCTCAAAGACAGCGAAAAAGGCGTTGACGGACTGACGCTTGCGGCGATACTTCTTTTTGGTAAGGATGAAACTATAATGGCGGCTTTGCCGCAACATAAAACAGATGCGATTTTCAGAACCCAGAATACAGACAGATATGATGACCGTGATGTTATTATTACGAATTTATTTGATACCTTTGACAGACTTATGGAATTTGGAAAAAAGCATCTGAATGATCCGTTTATTCTTGAGGGAGTACAGGCTGTAAGTGCAAGAGATGCAATTTTAAGAGAAATTTTCTCAAACAGCCTTGCACATCGTGATTATTCCACAGGCTATGTAGCAAAATTTGTTATTGAGAAAGACAGGATGTACACGGAAAACGGAAATTTGTCACACGGTCACGGTGAGTTGAAACTCGACAGGTTTGAACCGTTTTCTAAGAACCCGCCTATCGCAAAGGTGTTCAGGGAGGTGTCACTTGCCGATGAACTCGGATCGGGTATGAGAAATACCTATAAATATACAAAGCTGTATTCAGGCGGAATTCCTGAATTTCTTGAGGGTGATGTATTTAAGACAATAATTCCTCTATCCTCTGCGGCAACGAGTATGGTGGGACCTGATGGCAACCAAGATACCCCACAAGATAACCTACAAGACACCCCACAAGATAACCTACAAGAAAAGGTAAATCAAGCTGTATATGAGAAAATAATTGAATTCTGTATTGAACCAAAAAGTAAAAGGGAAATTGTTGAACATTTCGGCTTGAAGGATATCCGGGAATTTACAAACAGATATATTAAACCACTGCTTGAAAGCGGAAAACTTAAAATGACTATACCTGATAAACCCACAAGCCGATATCAAAAATATGTGACTAAAAAATAAAATATAGTTTTGAGTAATTATGATTTGCCAAGCAAAAGAGTGATATTGCTTGGCAAGTTTTTATTGTATTAAAGAATGATTAAGACATTGACAATAGAAAATTATATTAATATAATAATATACTATTATTGAAAAGTAAATATAAGTTAGTTTAGCGTTTTTGATGTAAATGCATTGAAATCAAATTACGAAAACTATAAGGAGAGATTCAGATGAGAGAATTGACATTCAAAGGTTACTTGCTTTCACAGCTTAAGGAGCTATCAGGGGTCAACGGCACCTCTCTTTACACTTTCTCTCAGCTTGCCCGTGACAATGCAAGATTAAAGGACACATTGACTTTATATTTAGTGATGTACACAGAAGAAAATCTGAGAAGTAAGCTATTAAAAAAATACGATTATCTAAACAGCTCCTGCGAAAAGTTTAAAGGGCTTAATGACGATAATGTGGAAACCTATTTGCAGAATGACAGCTTGAGTGAATACAGGACGGTTTATAATAATTATTTATATCAGCGAAACCGTAAGGAACAGGAAGACAGGCTTAAAATGATGATGTATAAGAGGATTTCAGAGGTTAAGCAGGCTAAATGCGTAACAAATTATCGCATATATAAAGAGCTGAACCTGAACCCCGGAAATGTAAATGCGTTTTTAAAAAACGAAGATACAAGCAAAGTGAGCTTGGATACTGCAAGAAAAATATTATCGTTTGTCAATGAATACTAAATATAAAATCTGCAGAAAATTATAAGAAAAAGAGTGATTTAGAAGAAAATTAGAAGAATTTGTGCGAAAAAATTGATTTTATTAGAAAGTCACTGAAACTATGTGAATTTTATGCGAAATTCTTCAGAAATTCTCTTAAAAATTCTAATAAATAAAGAAAATAGAAATATAAAGAATCTATATGTCCAAAGTTGATGGAATTGAGTAGTTATACTAACAAAACGAGGTGGAAAACAAAATGAAAGAGATAATAATAAATAAGCTAAAAGAAATTGAGCAAAGTGAAAACATTAAAATTTTACTTGCGGTAGAATCCGGCAGCAGGGCGTGGGGATTTGCCTCTACCGACAGTGATTATGATGTGAGATTCATATATGTTCGTCCTGAGAATTTCTACTTAAAGCTTGAAAAAACAAAAGATGTAATTGAATTACCGATTAATGATGAACTTGACATAAACGGTTGGGATTTGAAAAAGGCGTTGACTTTGTTGCACGGTTCAAATCCAACATTATTTGAATGGCTGTCGTCGCCGATAGTTTACTGTAATACAGGATATTTTGAAAAGTACAGAGATGTGGTTAACAGCTACTTTTCACCCAAGAAAAGCTTGTATCACTACCTGCATATGGCTGAAAATAACAACCGTGATTTTCTCGGCGGTGATATTGTAAAACTGAAAAAATATTTCTATGTTCTGCGACCTGTCCTTGCTTGCAGATGGATTCTTAACCGCAATGCTCAACCGCCAATGTTATTTAGCGAGCTGGTTAAAGAGGAATTGCCAAAAGATGTAGAATCCGATGTTCAGCGGTTGCTTGAGATAAAAATTAATACACCCGAAGTTAAGGAAATAAAGCGGGTTGAAAAGGTAAACAAATACCTTGAAAACAGCATTGCAGATGTTAAGCAGATTTTAAGTGGTTTGCCACCTGAAGAAGATAAACAATGGAATGATTTGAATAATATGTTTTTGTCTGCATTGGAATTATATTGTAAACAAACTTGATGTAATTAAAGTGAACAGACCATATATCTGTGACGAGGAGGTAAATATGCTGAAAATGAAAAAATGCTGTTCCGTTCCTTTTCCTGAAAAGGTATCAGAACAATATGAGATACTCGAAAATATGATTGTTGCAAATGTCGGTGCTGATAAAATAAAGAATATGATTCTTGAATTTATTGATATGCACGATGAATGGCTGTTCTTTATTTTAGAGATACCTACGAATTGGAATGATGAGCCTAAAGATGAAAACGGTGAATTGATGGGCAGACATAAGGATGTTTACTATATTGATGGTTGCAGTCAGGAAAAAACTAAGAGTATTCTTTCTGATATCGGAGATTTGTTGATTGATGACGGAATGAATTGCTTCGGATTTGGAGGTCACGAAAGCAAAGAAGAAATTTTGTTTGAAAAATATAATGTAATGACAGTTTATACACATAATCCCGAAAAGTATGAGGCTTTTCTTAAAAATTACAATATCACTAAAACCGATAATTTAGTCACCGCATGGGACACATTTTCGGAGGAATATTACGGAGAAAGCAGGATATATGAAGTTGACGGCAAAAATATCTATTCCATTCCGGAGAATTATAAAAAATACGGTATGTATTTTGCAGAGAGAAGAGAGGAATAGTATGCCGAAAAAACCAATACCGTGTTATGTGTAAAACATATTGCTCGTTATAACAAGGCTCAGGAATACTTTACAATAAAATAATTACGATTTGCCAAGTGAATTTCAGATTTGCTTGGCAATTTTTATATTTTTCAAAGAATTTTTATAAAAGTTTAAAATTCCTTTGTTTTTGTCCGTATCTTGTCACGGTCGGGTTGTTATGATATAGACACAATAAAGAAACAAACGAAAGGAGAATATAAATGCAGTCTATTATTGATTTCTTTATCAGATTATGTTATGCAGATGTAATTGACTGATAAAAGTAAAAAAATAAAAAACTTTTAAAATTACAAAAATCTGTCCGTATCTTGTCACAGTCAGTATGGTAAGATAAAGACACAATAAAGAAACAAACGAAAGGAGGAAAAGAGAATGACTTATTATTTCGTAAGATTTTTCGTCAATTGGGATGGAGTCATTATTTAAGATAAAAGCAAAACGAAAAACGAATGTCACAATAGATAAGGACTGGTAAAATGAATAATAATTGAAAATAAAATAATAATTTAAGGTCGGGTAATTCATAACGGATACCCGACCTTAATTTTAACAATTAACGTCCGTCACAGGCGGAATGAAGTTTTCTATTGCCTTTCTCAGCTTTGGGTGATGAATTACAAAATGGATTGTAGGGGATTTTCCTTTGGAAATCATCGCCCATTTTCCCTCGTGCATAATGATTTGCAGATTGCGGAATGTGTGAGCAGAGGTTTGTTTGAAAATATAGTTTTTATTATGCTCTGCATACCGCTCCGTCTGTTTCAGATGCTCAAGGTAATCGTCATATGTATAAACAACGTCATTTTCAAAGAACATTCCCGAAAGAGAAAGCAACATAGGATATTGCCTGAATTCTTCCTCGGAAAGAGTTGAAATTTCGTCCTCAATAACGTTGTTTTTAAGAATTTCCCGAGTCGTATTCCTTTGAAATTCGGCAAATGACAATATACTTTGCCTGTCGGACTCCGAAAGGGAATGTTTAGCTAAAAGCCGCTTAAGATAATTTTCTTCCATCGTATAAATCGGCAGGGAAGACAGTATATTTCTCCTCTTGCCCGAAATATGCGAATCAGCCAGCAGGAACGCATTTAATGCTCCCGAATTTTCCTTTCGGTAAATATCCATAAGCGGATGCGCATTGTTGAGCAGAGCCTCGGCTCTTTTTCTGTAATAGGCAACCTCGCTTTTATTTTTTGTCAGATAATACCGCCCGTCACCGTGATAGCCGACAATTGCCTCGCCCGACAGCGCCGCTGTTCCCGACACCTTTAAGAAATGCAGAAATACATTATTCTGAACATTTTTCAGATAATACGGTGAAACCTGTCCCGTCATATACATAGGAATCCAGCCTTCAAGCCCCAGCATCATTTCGTTGAACGGACGGTCTATGTTATGTATCTGATTTAAGTGCAGTCCCTTTTTCAGCATCATCGCCATACCGAACATCCACTTTTTCGGGAACTCGGAATCCTTTGACATTTCCTCCATCGGCATATCGCTATACATAATCACGGATTCCGTTGACTTTGACAAAACGGTTGCTTTTAAAAAGTCAAGCTCGCTTTCCATCATTTCCTTTATGCCTGTATAGGTTTTTGATGTCGGAAACTGAAACGGAACAGACGGCACCTTTAATTCGTCAAAACGGATTGCTTTGATATATTCGTTCAGATCAAAATCATTCAGCTTTTCAAGAAATTGTGCAACATTGTCCTCGTGCTTTTCGTGCTCTCCGATTAGCCAGTCCCTGACTTTTTCATAGTACCCGGAACTGCCTGAAAGAGCCTCGGGTGTACATCCGATAAGCTCTGCAACAGCCGCTTTTTCCGAAGTGCTTTCCATTTTCTTTGAAACATAAGCGGCAATACTGTCTGCAAACTTTATCGGATCTGACGGCTGACGTGAGCCGTTTCTGAATCGGAAAACAGTTGAAACGTCATAATTTGTATCACGGCAAAACTTGCTGATATTTATGTTCAGTACAGAAATCAGAGTGTTGAAATTCTGCCTTAAATTCTCCTTGTTAATTGTAACAATGTCGGAGCAATTCAGAAAGCTCTCCTTTACGGAATCATCGGTGATTTCGTTTATCTGCTTTTGCTTTGCTGTCTGAGCAATAGCACTGCAAAGCAGATTTAAAGCGTCGGAATTAATTTCCGGAACACGCTCACCGTTTCTGTAACGGCTTATCGTAGCTGTTGAAATACCCGAGTGTTGGCTAAGCTCCTTTGCCGTACAATCCAGAATTTCTATATATTCGTTCAGCTTTTCATTGAATTTCATTGATTTTCCCTCCGCAAATTCGTCATAAATACAGCATAATTATACTTCAATTATGTGTGAAAAGGCTGTAATTTCCGATTTGGACAATGACATATCGGAAATAATGCAACATTTTATCTATTGATATTGTATAATAATTACAGTAAAAAAGCAATTTTTATTGCTGATTTAGTAAAAATATTTTAAGGAGGAAAACATATGAATAAGAAAAAATTAAGAAACCGCATTTTTGCAACCTCTCTTGCGCTGTGTTTTACTGCGTCAGCACTACCGTTAAGCTCTTCTGCGGTGGTTAATGCAGCACAGGTTAATGACAACTCAATTGTCGCAGCAGGCACAGACCACACTTTGAGTTCAAGCAACAACTGCGATATTTCCAAAGAGCTTATTATGCCGGGTGAAAGCTTCCGTATTGAGCCGCAATATGAGGATTTTCATACCGTGGGTTATTACGGTCAGG
>JBJFHX010000187.1:0-27263 GCA_051893995.1 Ruminococcus sp. | reverse complement strand
CTATTACAAATTTGGAGCGTAGCGACCCTCAATTGTTAATTTTTAATTGTTAATTGTCAATTAAATTATGGTTTAGCTTATAATTACAGCAAACTTTTCTGCTTTGTGTATTCATCATAAAGCGTTTCGGAAATTGACATTTTTCTGATTATATTCTTAACTGTTATATCAAGTCCCGTGTTTTCACTGTAATCAGCAGGGTAAATATAGTCCACTCTACCCTTTTTCAGCAAATCCTCAACCTTGCTGTCCTTGTTCTGATAAACGGCTATCGAGTAACCGCCGTATGCCTTCATCATTTTCATACATGGAACGTCCGAAAGTCCGTCGCCTATGTAAATCATATTGCAAAACGGAACTCGTTTGCTGTCGTCGGGCATTGAACGGTTGAGGTCATTATCATTTGCCACGTCAAGCACACCCTTGTTGATTCTGTAGACAAACTGCGTTTTGTTGGTGTAGTTTACATCGGTTTTCGGCCATACACCGTTGCCGCTTTCGTCGTACAGAAACTCGCAGGCAAAAATGCTTTTAAAGCATTTGCTTATCGGCGTTCCCTCGATAATCTCTTTCATTCCCGAAGAAATTACGTAATGCTCAACCTGCATACCGTTCAATCTGCCGAATTCGGTAATTCGGTCAAACCAGCCCTCAACGCCCTTGAAAAGCTCAACGTTCTTTCCCATATCAACAAGGTTCTGCCTGAGCAGAGGAATGTTCTTGTCCTTCGAAATTCTGACCATTGCATACATATAAGCAAGAATTGAATCCATATGCTCACGCTGACCGAGTGAGTTTGCATACTGCCAGAACTCGCTCTCTGTCATGCCCAGACTCGGAATAAAGCTGTAATCCTGCATATCCTTGGTGCACAGCGTTCGGTCAAAGTCATACATAATTGCAACAATAGGTAAACTGCTCATTGACAAACACTCCTGAAACTGCATATAAACTGTATTTTATTGCTCGATTGATGTTGTACCTGTCGTTTCCTGCGTTGAATAGGTTGTAATATCAATCGACTTGATAACAACATTTTCTTCAGGCTTGTTATCTTCATCAACCTTGACTTCGGCAATCTTATCAATAACATCCATTCCGTCTATTATCTGTGCAAAAACAGTGTGACCTCTGTCAACTGCGTTGTATGCGCCGTCAAGATACGGATTTCCTCCGACTGTTTCGTAAAGAGAACGAACTTCATTGGGCACTATTTCAGTATCATAACAATTGTTTCCGTGCTTCTGAATGAAAGCTGAAAGCAGGTTTGAATCCTTATAATTTGAAAGCTGCGTTTTTATATTTTCCCAGTTACTTTCAAGCTTTGTCCAACCGCCGTTATTTTTAAATGCCTCGGCGCTTGTCTGATTCACAAAGAACTGACTGCCGTTTGTATCCTGAGCAGAGTTAGCCATTGAAACGGCACCTCTTACGTTAAACAGCTTATCGCAGAACTCATCTTCAAATTCCGTACCGTAGGAGCTTGTTCCGTTAGGAGCATTTTCGTCATTTCCGCAATGACCGCCCTGCACAATAAAGTCCCTTACAACCCTGTGAAATGTTGTGTTGTTATATTTTCCATCTTTTGCAAGGTTAATAAAATTAGTAACCGTCTTTGGAGCCTGTTCAGGGAAAAATCTCATTGTAAAATCGCCAAACGTTGTATGGACTACTGCAACAGTATCACCCTCATTGGGCATCTCAAGCTGAAATCCGACTTCGTTTTCGCTGTCGTGGAGAATATTCGGTTCAATCCCGAGTGTGGAAGCGTCAATTCCAAGGCTTTCAAGCGCACCGATAGCCGTTGCCTCATCAGCTGTGCTTGCAGGCAAAACTGATGTTGTTGCAGCTTCGTCGCTTGTTGCAGATTGTGTTTTTCCGTTTTCGCATCCTGAAAACGAAATAGCCGAAGAAACGCAAATCAAAGCGCATAGAACAACGCTTGAAAGCTTTCTAAACTTATCCGTATTCATATTCTGTTTCCTTTCCGGATTATATTCTAAAACACACAATATTATTTTAACATAAATGCTGAAAAATTGCAAGTTTGCGCAAATTTTGCAAGGTTTGTGCAGTATTTTAAGTGTAATAAATTACTCCGTTTGTTCATATGTTTATTTGTAACCAAATATTACGGAGGTTTTAAAATGTCAGAATATTTACCCGAGGGAAAACTCATTTCTGAACAGGAGAACATAAATATTATTCATTCGCCGCAGCTTTTGTACGAGGCTATGTGTGACAGAAAAATACTCGAAGCAAAGGCTTTTATGTGCGACTCAGACCACAATCTTATTGTCAATCTCGGCTCTATGAAGGGCATCATTCCTCGTGAAGAAGGTGCGCTTGGAATCCGTGAAGGAACTGTGCGTGACATTGCGGTAATTTCAAGGGTTAACCGTCCCGTTTGCTTTATTGTAAAAGGGTTTGATACAGACAAGTACGGCAAAAAATACGCTGTTCTTTCAAGAGAAGCCGCTCAAAGGCAGTGCCTTGAAAACTATATTTCAAGGCTTATATGCGGCGACATTGTAAACGCAAGAATAACTCACCTTGAAAACTTCGGTGCATTTGCAGATATCGGCTGCGGCATTGTTGCGCTTATGCCGATTGACACAATCTCTGTTTCCCGAATTGAACACCCGAGAGAACGCTTTACGGTGGGTATGGATATAAAAGCGATTATCAAGTCAATTGAAAACGGTAGAATAAGCCTCAGCCACAAGGAACTGTTGGGCACTTGGGAGGAAAACGCCGCTAACTTCTCCCCCGGTGAAACTGTTTCTGGAATTGTGAGGAGTGTTGAAAACTACGGTGCATTTGTGGAGCTTTCTCCTAACCTTGCAGGACTGGCAGAATGTAAGGAGGGCGTAAAAGCAGGACAGCAGGCAAGCGTGTACATAAAAAGTATTATTCCTGAAAAAATGAAAATTAAACTGATTATAATAGATACCTTTGACTACAAATACAATCCGCAAAAGCCGCAATACTATTTTTCTGAAAGCCATATTGACAAATTCATCTATTCGCCAAACAACTGCACTAAGCGAGTAGAAACTGTTTTTTAGGTTGACACAAATTTGCTCCGATGATATGATAATACTATACTATTCATTGAGGAGTAAAATATGGAATTAACTGAAATTCTTTTAATTATTTTGTGTGCTGCTGCACTGATTGTCGGTATCATAAGCGTTATTTTAATTCTTAAAAAAGGCAGCTCAGACACGCAAGTAAGTTCTGGCGAAATTGCAAATATAGTCAGAAATGAAATCGGCAGACAAATGAGCACTCAAAGGCAGGAGATTTCTTCTCAGATGCAGAACACTGTAAAAAATATGGGTAATATGATTTCTGCAAATCAGACTGAGAAAATGTCCCAGCTTGAGGATAGAATCAAAACTTTTTCTCTTGAAAACGAGCAAAAACTTGAAAACATAAGGCTCTCTGTTGAAAAAAGGCTTGAATATCTGCAAAATGACAACAACCGTCAGCTTGAAAAAATGAGAGAAACAGTTGATGAAAAGCTACAGAAAACACTTGAAGAAAAAATGAATAAGTCGTTCTCGCTTGTAAACGAACGCCTTGAACAGGTTTACAAGGGACTTGGTGAAATGCAGAATCTTGCCGTAGGCGTCGGCGATTTGAAAAAAGTACTTTCAAATGTAAAGACAAGAGGTATTCTGGGAGAAATTCAGCTAAAAAGCATTTTATCAGAAATACTTTCGCCCGAACAGTATGAGGAGAACATTGCAACCAAAAAAGGTTCGAAAAACGTTGTAGAGTTCGCAATCAAACTGCCTGCTGACGATGATGGTTTTGTTTATCTACCGATAGACTCAAAATTTCCCGGAGATACATACGCAAATTTGCGTGACGCTATTGAAAAAGGAAATAAATACGAGATTGACGCAGCTGCAAAAGTCCTTATTGCAACTATAAAGAACGAGGCTAAGGATATTCACGACAAGTACATTGACCCGCCAAACACAACCGAATTTGCAATTATGTTTTTGCCGTTTGAAGGACTGTACAGCGAGGTTGTCAACCGAGGGCTTGTTGAAATCTTACAGCGTGACTACAAGGTGAATATTGCAGGTCCGAGCACAATGGCGGCTCTGCTCAATTCCCTGCAAATGGGATTTAAAACGCTTGCCGTTCAGAAACGCAGTGCAGAGGTATGGGAAGTTTTAGGCGGAGTAAAGCAGGAATTTGATAAGTTCAACGATGTGCTTGTTGCAACTCAGCAGCGTCTTGACCAGGCAAACAAAGAGCTTGATAAGCTTGTCGGAGTCAGAACAAGACAAATTCAACGCAAGCTTAAAAACATTCAGTCACCAACAGCGTCAATTAGTGATTTCTCAGACTGCGAAGAGTAATAACAATAAAAACCCTGTTAGCTCTTTCATTCAGCTGAACCATAATTTTTTAGTCCGTAATATAAATCGGTAATAAACCATAACTCGGTATCTCGGGAGTCATACATTTTTCTATATCTGATGCAAGATACCACTTTTCGGCATCTATCGACGTAGGGACACGGCGTGCCGTGTCCACACAAAAATTGCAATGTAATTTTTGTGAAAGGGACGTGTAGGAACCCGTCCCCTACGGAAAGGTTTGTTTAATACTATAATGTCGATATAATCGGATGCGTTTGATAGTCAACACAGACACGGCACGCCGTGTCCCTACGACTGTAATTGAAACGTTTGTATTATATCAGTAGGGGACGGCTTTTCTGCGAAAACGGCAACCCTTTTGTCGCTTTGCTACAATTCCCCTAATAGGGGAGAATTTCCTTGACGTCCCGAAACGTTACCAATAATATCAATATATAATTCGGGCAACCGTTTTTACCTAAACTACCGACTTTTCCACTCGATTTGCCTGCGGCGGCTCGCCGCAAATTATGGTTTAACGCAAATAACAACTGAAAATAAAGCTGATTATAGGTATAATCGGAAATAAAATATTAATGTGAGCAACAAAGAAGCTGTTGCTCACTTTTACTTTATCAGAAACTCTCCTAAATGATTTAAAAATCAAGTAAAATCACATTACAAGAATTTATTGTTAAGTATTTATATTTTTAGGATAATATTAGTTTTAAATAAAATTTATGTTTGTTTTTAAGATACCCCTTTGCAATAAGCAAATCCGTAAATTTAAAATAGTTACTCATACTGCTGTTTATTTGACTTTCTTACTGAATGAATAAGTTTTGTAGCAATCTGCTTTTACGATATAAAATAAAAAGTACTGACTATATCGTATGAACAATAACGTATATTATGTTGCCTTAATAGTATTTTATTTCAAAACGTAAGCTTTTTATATGTATAAGTCTTTTGAAACAGTAATACAATAATTTTCACAATAAGTTACGGATATCAAAAAAGGGAATAATTGCTATGCAAAAACATTAAATTAAACACATAGGCATAAAAATACCCTTAAAATTATAGCCTTTAACTTCATCTTTAGTTTATTGAACTTTCAAAACTATTCATAAAGATGCTCTACAAAACAAAATTAAGGGCTGACCGTCTGGTCAGCCCTTTAAGAGCATTAGGTTAAAATCAGAACATTTCTCTCTTGCGGAGTACAAACATTACGCATGTTGCTCCAATAAGGATTGAAAGAATGATTACTGCAAGTGAAGTATCCCCTGTCTGAACGGTACCGTTGGTGCTGTTAGATGATGAAGGTGTATCACTTGTTGATTTTGAAGCAGTAGTTCCTGTTGCAGATGTTGAATCTGTTGCGGGAGCTATAGCACTAGTAGTATTCTCAACTACTGAAGAAGGAGCTACTGTTTCAGGCTCTGTTGTAGCAGGCTCTACAGGTTCTGTTGTTGTAGGCTCTACAGGCTCTGTAGTTGTCGGCTCTACAGGTTCAGTTGTTGTAGGCTCAACCGGCTCTTCAGGCTTTGTTGTAGGTTCTACAGGTTCTGTTGTTGTAGGCTCTACAGCAGTTGTAGGCGCAACATAAGTAGAAGGTGTAAGCGTTGTACGAGTCTTAACACCAGCTGACTGAGTCTGCTCATTGTCGAGCACCTGACTGTTGTCAACAAGGATAATCTCCTTATCGCTGTCAGATCTTAATGTTTCCTCATTAATCTCTGATACTCTTAAAACTTCAACAGTAAGGTCGATTGTAGTTGTTGCAGGAGCCTTATCTGTGAGATCGTTTACGTTGAATGTAAACTGAGCAAATGGAGTTTCCTCTGATGAGAAATCAAAGAGATTGAGGTTAGAAGCATTGTACTTAATCTTATTCTTCAGGCCTAAGTTCATAACAGCCTTGTCACCAATTACCGGACAAACTGTATCAACAGTATTGCTCTCAGAAAGTGTAAGAATTTCTGAATCATATGTTACATACCACTGCAAGTCAAGAACGTCCATATCTGACTTCATCCAGTATGTTACAACTACTTCATTAGTAGACTTGATGTAGTCAGCAGTAGCCTTCGGGAAGTAGTTTGATGTAGCATTTACAGTAAGGTAAGGAACATTAGGCTCAGGCTCAACTGTTGTTTCCGGAACAGTTGATTCCTCTTCAGTAGGAGTTACAGTTGTTTCAGCAGTTGTAGGCTCTTCATAAGCAGAAGAGGAAAGCTGAGTTCTGCGGTCAACCTGCACTGTCTTAGTAGCGTCGTCGTCAAGAACTTCTGAGAAGTTGCAAAGCATTACTTCTTCATTAACATCACTTCTTAATGTTGAAGGATCAACTTTTGATACACGAAGAACATTTACATCAAGGTCTACTGTTGTTGTAACAGGAACACTTGAAGAAATATCATTAACATCAAAAATAACCGAAACATAAGCCTTCTCTTCAGAAGTAAAATCGAAGAGGTAAAGGTTAGTAGCATTGTACTTAATTTCGCCGTCAAGGTTAAGATTAATTACACCGGATTTTCCGACTGTAGGACAAACTGTCTCTACAGTATTTTTGCTTGATACAGAAAGTACACTTGAATCATAGTAGAGATTCCACTGTGTATCGAGCATATCTTTTGACGACTTCATCCAATAAGTAACTGTTACTTCTTTGGTAGCTTCATTATAATCAGCAGTTGCTTTCGGGAAATAGTTTGAAGTTGCATTAACTGTGAGATAAGGTGTTGAAGAAGTAGCTGGCTCTGATGCGCCGGAAGAAAGTGTAGCATCAGTTGTATCAGGTGTTTCAGATGTAGCATCAGTTGCATCTGTTACAGGCTCTGTTTCAGGCTTATCCTTTGGAGGCTGATAATCTGAAGAATAAAGTGTACCTTTTTCAGCAGACATTTCCTTTGTGGGATATGTACCGTACTCTCCGTTGCCATAGTAGAAGTACCATTCACCGCCGCTTGTAATTTTACCATTAAGCGGATTTTCAGATATCATATTGGGGCTGATAACATAAATCATATTATCAAAGTCAAATGAGAATCCGAGGTCATACTCTTCATCATAGAAGAAGTTATCAGCAAAAGCACCGAGAGCAGCCTTATCGCCGTTAAAGCTGTCTTCCATCTCGGCAAACCAAGCTGAATCATAAATATCGCTGTCACCGTCTGAATAGAACTGGCTTGCAATATCTACAGTCTGAATAGCCTTTGCATAATTCGGATCTGTTGAATCGTCGCCGCCGTCATAACCGTTGTTCCAGATAATTGTTGTTGAATTTACAGGAACATCGCAGTAGTATACCTGATCAGCATCGCCGTTCTGTGCGCCGTAACCGGGCCAAGCTGTCGGGGCGTCTGAACCAAGCCACCAATAAATGCCGGCATCGAAAGCGCAGTCATTATACCAATCCGAAGGCATATAGAAGTAATATCTGTTTGTTTCTATACCTTCTGAGGGAGTATATCTACCCTGCTCGTCAACTTCTGCTGAAACGCTTACTGCAGCAACTGCTACCATAGAAACTGTCAGCATAAGCGTGAGAAGAAGACTTATAATTTTCTTGGACATTTAAATTTCCTCCCATTTACAATTTCCGATTTTATCGGGTATATATATTATATTATAATCGCAAATAAAAATCAAGTATTTATAAGAAAAAAACATCCGATTTGCTGTGTCATTTTTACTAATTATTTGAAAGAATTTTGTATATTAATGTCACAAACGCAGTTTTTAGGGTGTTCTTATGTCAAATTATGTGCATTTAGTTTGCAAACTCAAAACGCTCCCAGCAAAAGGGAGCGTTTGATTAAAAGCAATTATTTATTATTCTAATGATTAGTTGTACTTCTTACGTGTGAATACTACAACGCCGGAAACTGCAGCTAATACTACAAGAAGAATAATAGCGTATGAAGCTTCGCCTGTCTGAACAGCGCCACCTGATACAGTTGAAGCAGGTGTGTCAGAAGTTGAAACGGGCTTTGTTGAAGAAGCGGGGTCTGTTGAAGGCTGACCGGGCTTGTCATTAGAGGGATCTACAGTGCTGGGTTTAGTAGTAGGTTGAGTATTAGGCTCAATAGGAGTTGCAGGAGCATCAGCGATATTCTTTAATGTGCCCTTTTCCTCAGCTTCTTCTTTAGTAGGATATGTACCATAGAAGCCGTCACCATAGTAGAACTGCCACTCAGCAACATAAGTCAATTTACCTTCAAAGTTCTCAGATGTTTTTGAAGGATCAATAACATAAATCATATTGTCCATGTTGAAAGTGAAGCTTTCAAAGTTTTCTTCATCAAAGTTTTCGAGGTCATAGAAGAAGTTGTCAGCGAAATCGCCGAGCTTTGCTTTATCTGTTGTAAAGCTCTCATACATTTCTTCAAACCACTCTGTGTCATAGAGATCGCTGTCTCCGTCACAATAACCCTCGATTTTAGCGTCATTTGCCTGCTTAGCTTCTAAGTAAACAGGAGCTTCCTTATCTGTACCGCCGTTTATGTAGTTGTTCCATACAATTGTAGGAACGTCTGTGGGGCAGTCAACATAATAAAGATTTTTTACTTCATCTCTCTGTGCCTTGTAACCGGGCCAAGTTAATGTTCCGCCTGAACCGTCAACAGCACCGCAAGCGTCAGTACCTGACCACCAGTAGGCACCGGCAGTATCAGTATTTGAGCTGTACCATTCCTCGGGCATTGCGAAATAGTATCTGTAGGTAGCTTCAACATTGTCACCGGGTGCATAGCAACCGTTTGTGTCAATAATAGCCGATGCACTTACAGAAGCGATAGCAGCCATAGAAGCTACAACAGAGCCTGCAAGTAAAAGGCTAACGAGTTTCTTTTTCATTTTAATCTCCTCCAATTATTTTCCGATAATAAATTAATCGGTTTTAGTTAATTATATAACAAATCAAAGTAAATTTCAATAAATTGTAAAAATTTTATTTTGGCATTTTTAACAAAGATAACTTAATGATTTTGTTAATAAAGCTTTAATTTTCAACATTTTTGTCATTTTCAGCGGAGATTTTGGCATCATCACGCTTCTTGATAATCAGAATGGCAATGATTGCGCCTACAACTACTACAACTGCAACAATAACAATTATGGGCATCATGTTAAATGAACCGCTTGTAGTTACATTTTCATATCTTGTTACATCAACATATTCTGTGGCAATAACAGCCTGATGATTATCCTTATTCGGTGAATTTTCCTCACCCATACCATCAATATAGTTGATGAAGCTGCCCTGATTCTTTTCGAGCGTCTCAGCATCATCGCTGATTACAGGCGTCTTATCCTCAACTATAGTCTTATCATTTACAGTGATATCATATGTCCACTTGTAAGACTTTAGATAAGTCATATCATCGCCGTACATCTCGGAAACGAACTGAGAAATTTCAGTTTCTCCGCCTTTGAGTACCTTAAATTCCATTGAGAGGAATTCAGCTTTACTTGAAAACGAAACAGGTGTGCTGATGTTTGTCCAGTTAATCGGAATTTTATCTTCAAGGTTGAGATTATGAACGACACCGTCAAATTTTCCGTAGTTAACCGAATCTTTATCAAGCTCTAAATAATTGTGGTCATAGAACATACGAAGTTCAAAACCAATAATGTCCTCTTTTGTTTCGCTCAAATACAAAGTATATTTAATCTTATCACCGACTTTTACCTTTGCATCAGAATTTACAGTCAATTCATCGTCAGCAGCAAAAGCCGTAATCGACGTCATAAACGACAGCAAAAGAACTGCTGTAAAACAAAGAGAAAAAATTTTTACTAAATGCTTTTTCATTGAGTTTCATTCCTTTACATAATATACATACATTATATATCATATTCTAAAAGATTTCAACGAAAAAATATATTATTTATTTGAATATTATGTGAAATTATAAAATTTTTTATTAAAAAATTTTTTTAAGATTAAAAAAGTTTTAATTTGATTTGCATTATTTTTTCTGAATGTTAATAAGTAAAAAACAAGTATGGTACTCAAAGCAAAAAAACACCCTCCGAAAACGGAGGGTGGAAAAATATTAATTTTTATTTACAGATACCTGAATGATACCAAATTACTTTACTCTCTTACGTGTGAAGTAAAGAATACCGCATGCAGATACAAGTACTAAGAGGATAATTACTGCCATAGAAGCATTACCTGTCTGTACTGCGCTGCTGTTTGTTGTTGAACCACCAGTAGGTGTATCAGATGTAGCAGGATTAACTGTTGTGCCTGTTGCACCTGTTGCATCTGTTGCAGGAGCTACTGAAGGAGCTTCTGTGGGAGCCTCTGTGGGAGCTTCTGTGGGCTCTTCAGGAGTTGTGGGCTCTACAGGAGTTGTAGGCTCTACAGGAGTTGTAGGCTCTTCAGGAGTTGTAGGCTCTTCAGGAGTTGTAGGCTCTACGGGAGTTGTAGGCTCTTCAGGAGTTGTGGGTTCTTCAGGAGTTGTAGGAATAACGGGAGTGCCGAGAGTGATTTCTGTATCAAGATTAACAGGTGTTTCAGTCTCGCCAAACTGACCGTTAACTACAAGTGATTCTTCCTTAGTTTCATCAGATGTGCCTTTTTCAGGATCTACTTCTGAAACTGAGAGATCTTCAACATAGAGGTCAACAACTGTTTCACCTTCGAATGTGAGAGCCTTGAATGTTACCTGAACGAATGCCTGACCGTCCTCAATGTTATAAAGAGCGAGGTTAGAAGCACTACCGCTGATAACGCCGAGTATCGGTGTGTCATACATAGCACCTTCAGTTGCGAAAGGCATAAAGCCGCCAATGTTATTCTCGGGAAGAACTTCAAGGACTTCTTCATCGTAGAAGAGTGTCCACTGTGTATTGAGGAGCTGCTTAGCGCAATCGAAGTAATATGTTACTGTTACGAGATCTGTGCCTGCATCCTCTGTTAATGTGTAGTTAGTCTCAGGGAAGTAGTTTGATGTAGCAATGATGTTAAGACCTTCTGAAGGAGTTGTCTTCTCAGTAATGATTACTGTGAACTTAGCGCCTGACTTTGTAGCATAGTCAAAGTTTGTAAGGTCAAGGATGAGAGTTACATCAGCGAGTTCGTAAGGAACTTCTACTGTGATGTTATCATTGCTGTTGAATACTGCGTCTGATTCAACATCTGAACCTTCGAAGATACCACCCCAGTTTGCAGCCCAACTGCCGTTAGCAGCGAACTTAACCTGGTAGTTGTCATACTCTTCGATATCTTCATATGTGATTGCATAAACCTTGTCAGAAATTTCTGTCATAAGGTTCTGGTCATCAGCAGGATCCCAAGCTACGCCGTTGAGCCAGTTACCGTCACCGTTACCTACTGTACGCATTGATTCAACAATGAGCTCTGTAGGAATCTCAACGCCTTCACCTGTTACAGTGATTGTCTTTGTTACGGGATCAAATGTAACTGTTACGTCGCACTCAGCTGTTACGTTGAATGTAAAATTGTCGTCGCCGCCGTCAACACCATACCAGTTCTGTGTTTCGCCGATATTCTCAACAACCTTGAACTGATAGCTGTCCATGGGAGCTACATCGTTAAATACGATTGAATATGTACCGTCACCGTTGGGTGTCATTACGTTGTCAGGTGATGTTACAGGGCTGGGATCCCAAGTTGTTCCGCAGAGTTCGCCGGAACCTGCTACAACGTATACTGCCTCTTCTACAGGAGCTGTTGTAGGCTCTTCGGGAGCTGTTGTGGGCTCTTCAGGAGCTGTTGTGGGCTCTTCGGGAGCTGTTGTGGGCTCTTCGGGAGCTGTTGTGGGCTCTTCGGGAGCTGTTGTGGGCTCTACAGGTGTTGTAGGAACAGGATTTGTTGCTTCGGGATTGTAAAGTCCAGCATAAGGAACTGTTACACGAGCAGGCTGAGGTAATGATTCATTGATAACGCCGAAGTTTACAACTGCATCTTCGTTTTCATCAACTGTCATACCTGTTTCAGGATCTACTGTTGTAAGTGTTAAAACATCAACAAAGAGATCAACTGTTGTTTCGCCTGATCCGAGAATCTTAAATGTTACAGTAACGAAAGGAGTTCTGCCTAAGCCTGCAAACTCATAAGCATAGAGGCTTGTAGCATTACCCTTGATAACGCCCTTTGAAGTACCGTCATCGTTCTTAACGTCATTAACAACAAGATCGTCTACCTGAGGCATGATGTTGCTGCGTCTGCCGTTCTTGTTTACTGATGCATCATACTGAAGAACGCTGGGATCATACTCTAAGCTCCACTGGCAGTTAAGCATATCCTTAGCACTGTCAATGAAGTATGTAACTGTTACATACTCTTCGCCTTCAGCAACAAATGTTGTATATGCGGGGAAGTAGTTTGATGTAGCGTTTACTGTAAGACCAGCAGGAGCTACTGTGGGAGCTTCTGTGGGAGCTTCTGTGGGAGCCTCTGTAGGAGCTTCTGTGGGAGCTTCTGTGGGAGCCTCTGTAGGAGCTTCTGTGGGAGCCTCTGTGGGCTCGCCGCCTGTCTTATCAGTAACTGTTACTGTGAATGTTGCACCTGTCTTTGAAGCATAGTCAAAGTTTGTAAGGTCGAGTCTGAGTGTTACATCAGCGAGTTCGTAGGGAACATCAACAGTGATGTTGTCACTGCTGTTGAAAGCTGCTTCTGATTCAACACCTGAACCGGCATAAACGCCGCCCCAGTTTGCAGCCCAGCTGCCGTTAGCAGCGAACTTAACCTGATAGTTATCAAACTCATCAAGATCTTCATATGTAACTTCGTAAACCTTAGGAGAAACCTCTGTCATAAGGTTGTCATCAGATGCGGGATCCCAAGCTACACCGTTAAGCCAGTTTCCGTCACCGTTACCTACGGCACGCATTGACTCAACTACGAGTTCTGTGGGAACCTCAACGCCTTCACCTGTTACAGTGATCTTGAGTGTTTCGGGATTGAATGTAATTGTTACATCACACTCTGACTTTACATTGAATGTAAAGTTGTCGTTGCCGCCATCAATGCCGTACCAGTTAGAACCGTCACCAACGATTTTGAACTGATAGTCATTCATGACTGCTACGTCGGTATATACTTTAACGTATGTACCGTCTTCCTGTGCTTCCATGATGTTATCTGCTGATGTTTCAGGACTGGGATCCCATGTGGAACCGCAGAGGTCAGCAACACCGGCTACAACATATACAGAATCAGCAGCAGATACGCTGACGATTGTTACTGATAATGTTGTAACAACAAGCATCAATGAAAGCAAAAGGCTAATTGCTTTTTTGAACATTTTCTTTTCCTCCTTAAATGATAATGCTTCTATAAGCATTATTATTATATATCAACAAACCGCTAAAAGTCAATAAAAAAATCCTTTTAGCGGTAGTTTTTTTACAAAATATTGTTTTTTCGTTGAGTTGCACAAAAGGAAAATACGTCTTTTGTTATTTATAACCATTTACATTGTGCGACTGCCAGTTCCACGAATCCTTACACATATCTTCAAGGGTCTTTTCAGCAGTCCAGCCGAGCACTTCTGCAGCCTTTGATGCGTCAGCGTAGCACTCTGCAATATCTCCTGCTCGGCGAGGCTTGATTTCATAGGGAATCTCGATATTGTTTACCTTTGAAAAAGCATTTACAATATCAAGCACGCTGTAGCCTGTACCTGTTCCGAGATTGAAAATTTCAGTTCCCTTATGCTCAGCTGAATAATCAATTGCCTTTACGTGTCCTTTTGCAAGGTCAACTACGTGAATATAGTCACGAACGCCTGTTCCGTCGTGAGTTGGATAATCGTTGCCGAAAACACCGAGACATTTGAGTCTGCCTGCCGCAACCTGAGTAATGTACGGCATAAGATTGTTAGGAATACCGTTGGGATCTTCTCCGATTCTGCCGCTTTCGTGTGCGCCGATAGGATTGAAATATCTTAATATTACAATCGACATTTCGGGATTTGCATTTGCGGTATCGGTAAGAATCTGCTCCATCATCAGCTTTGTCCAGCCGTATGGATTTGTCGGAGTGCCTGTCGGCATTGTTTCAACAAGAGGAACTGTCTTGGGAGTGCCGTAAACAGTTGCCGATGAGCTGAAAATGAAGTTATTAACGCCGTACTTTTTCATTGTTTCAAGCAACGAAAGAGTTGAGTCGATGTTGTTTCTGTAATATTCAACGGGCTTTTCACAGCTCTCGCCCACTGCCTTGAGTCCTGCAAAGTGAATTACGGCGTCAATTTTATTTTCCGAAAAAATCTTCTCTACAGCGGTTTTGTCGCAGACATCTGCTTCGTAGAGAGGAACTTTTCTGCCTGTAATCTCCTCAACTCTGGCTACAGCCTCGGGACAGCTGTTGGAAAAGTTGTCGGCAATTACGACATCGTGACCAGCGTTTATAAGCTCAACGCAGGTATGAGAGCCGATATATCCTGCACCGCCTGCAAGTAATACGTTCATAGTAAAAGTCCTTTCAAATTATATTATGTGTGATATATCACGAGGACACGGCTCGCCGTGTCCCTACGGCAAAGAGCAACTAACTGATATTCCGTGTTTTAAGCCTTTTCAGGTTCGGGATATGTTTCTCCGAAGGTTTCTACTGTAACCTTTTTCATAACCTGAGCGTCAAGAGGCTTGTCGGAATAGTCGGTGTCGCACTCTGCAATTTCGTTTACAACGTCCATTCCCTCGATTACCTTACCGAAAGCGGCATACTGACCGTCAAGGTGAGGAGCGTTTTTGTGCATAATAAAGAACTGTGAACCGGCAGAGTTCGGCATCATCGAACGAGCCATTGAGAGCACTCCCTCGGTATGCTTGAGGTTATTTTCAAAACCGTTCTGAGCAAACTCGCCCTTGATTGAGTAGCCCGGACCGCCGCAACCCGTGCCGTCGGGACATCCGCCCTGAATCATAAAGCCGTAGATTACACGGTGAAATGTAAGGCCGTCGTAGTAGCCCTTGTTGATAAGGCTGATGAAGTTATTGACGGTATTCGGAGCAATTTCGGGGTAAAGCTCCGCTTTGATAACCTTTGAATTTTCCATTTCAATTGTAACAACAGGATTGTTTCCCATTTTGAACACCCTTTTCATTATATATAGTATATTTATTCTAATATATTTACAAGAAAATAGCAAGATGATTTTTTATACCGGCGCAATAGCAGGGATAAAATTGCGGACTACCGAATAGACTGCGAACAATATCAGAAATATGCAGAGAAATTTTAAATTCAGAACAGGAGATTTAAAGCGTTTTTCAAAAACCACTTTTAACAATAGCTCAATGTACATTGCCGCCAGAATAAGCAAGAGTACTACTATCAACGCATTCTGGCGAAGTGAAAGCAGAATGTCACCGTTCATAAGCGCAATTACTGCCCTTGTATCTCCGCATCCCGGGCAATAAAGCCCTGTCCATTTATAAAAATTACATTCAGGCAGCATAACAAACCTTAAAGCAAAATAAGCCAACAGCCACAATACTGCTAATGAAACAAAGGGAAGTAAAATCACAAGCACCTTCTGATAGGTTTTATATCTTTTCAAGCCTTCCTCCGTTGACAAAGGGCGAACAGAAGTCCGCCCCGAATAATTATAAAATCACGTTAATAAATTGAATAATTAAAATATGTGTAAGGGTTATTAACCACTAATATAATTGCAATAACAATTATTAAAATACAATATGCCAAGCTTAAAGCTGAGGTGACAATACCTGTGATAGCCATACCCTTGCCCTGCTCGCCTTTTTTAATTGAAACAATTCCCAGAATCAAGCCGACTATTGACGCAGGAAATGCAATTAACCAGAAACAACAGCCTGTAAGCGAAAGACAGCAGGAAACAATTGAAACAAGTCCGAGAACAAGAGATGCAATGGCAAAACCATTTGAGCTGTTATTTTCTCTGTATTCCGGATATTGTGAATTGTAATACGGGTCATTGTACTGCTGAGGCTGACCGTACTGATAGGGATAATCCTGATTATATCCGTTTTGCATAGGAACATTATACTGCTGTTCCTGATAGCCGTTCTGCTGATTATACTGTTGATTATAGGGCTGATTGTACTGCTGACCGTACTGTTGGTCATATTGTTGATTGTACGGCTGGGTATTCTGCTGATTGTATTGCTGATTATACTGCTGAGCATAGTCCTGATTATTATTTTCCTGAGGATTGCTGTATCCGTTGTTGAAGTTATCGTCCATTGTTTCCTCCACAAATTTTAAAAATTGTTGTCTTAATTATATGATAAGAGCAGTAATTTGTCAAATTTTATAATTCTATGCTCATTGTCGCAAATGCGTTGAGGTCTGTTCCTGCTACATTTCCGCTCAAAAATTCGTAGTAACCCTGCGAGCCGACCATAGCCGCATTGTCGCCGCAAAGAGATTTGTCGGGCATATAAAATTCATAGCCACGCTTTGCACATTCATCCTGCAAGGTTTTGCGCAAAAGCGAATTTGCCGAAACTCCGCCTGCGATTACGAGTTTGCTGACATTATAATCCTCTGCCGCCTTTAAAAAGTTAGTTGTAAGACAATCGACTACGGCATAGCGGAATGATGCGCAAACGTCGGGCTTGCTGATTTCAACGCCCTTTTGTGCTGAGTTGTGAATAAGATTGATTACGGCAGTTTTAAGCCCCGAAAAACTGAAATCGTAGGGTGCATCGTGAACTACGGGGCGAGGAAGCTTGAAAGCAAGCGGATTGCCGCTTTCGGCAACCTTGTCAAGCTCAATTCCGCCGGGATATGACATTCCCATTGTGCGAGCCGCCTTGTCAAAGGCTTCGCCTGCGGCATCATCACGGGTTTTGCCGATTATCTTCATCTTTGTGTAGTCCTCAACCATAACAATGTGGCTGTGACCGCCCGAAACTACAAGACAGAGAAACGGCGGTTTTAATTCCTGATTAGAAATATAATTTGATGCAATATGCGAACGCAGGTGATGCGTCGGCACAAGAGGAATTCCCGTTGAAAGAGAAAGTCCCTTTGCAAAGTTCACCCCGACAAGAAGTGCACCGATTAAACCGGGAGCATATGTAACGGCGATTGCGTCGATGTTTTCAAGTATGACGTCTGCCTGTTCAAGCGACTGTCTTACTACGGGGACTATTGCCTCGGCGTGGCGGCGTGAGGCGATTTCGGGAACTACTCCGCCGTAAAGCTTGTGTTCTTCAACCTGTGAGGCTACAACCGAGGAAAGGACTTTTCGTCCGTCCTCAACTACTGCGGCGGCTGTTTCGTCACAGGAGGATTCAATTGCAAGTATTTTCATATATAAATCCTTTCAATTTCAAAAATATTTCGTCATTAATATTGCGTTTTCTTTTGGGTTGGAGTAGTAGTCCTTTCTCTCCCCTGCTTTGATAAATCCGAATTTTGAGTAGAGAGAAATTGCAGGTAGGTTGCTCTCCCTTACTTCAAGCGTAATAAAGCTGAAACTGTTTTTCTTTCCGTATGTGACAAGCTCATTTATCAGTGCAGTTGCAACACCCTTTTTTCTGTAGCTTTCACGCACCGCAACATTAAAAATATATCCCTCGTCAATTACTATGCTCATACCTATGTAGCCGATAACCTCGTTTTCCTCTTTTGCAACGAGAAAAAGTGAGGTTTCGTTATTAAGCTCGTTTTCAAGACTATGCCTTGACCAGGGGCGTGAAAAACATTCGGTTTCTATTATATATATGTCGTCAAGATGACCTGATGTCATTTTTTCAATTCTCATAGCTTTTAATTATTTCCTTTACAGAATTATAAATTTCATCACGACATTCTCTGTAAATAAATTCGTTTCCTCCATATGGGTCGCAGATATTGAGCACTTTTATATCCTTACCCGGTACAAAATAGCACTCCGACAAAATCCTTGCGTGGCTTTGCGACATACAATAGAATTTTTCGTACTTTTCAAGCGGTGCGTCCTCGACATAGGTTGACCTTGAATTTGAAAGGTCAACGCCGATTTCAGCGCACACCTTTACGGAATTTTCGGAAACAGGTGCACCCGTAATTGTGGAAAGTCCGAAGCTTTCGGAGGTGACTTCTATTCCGTTTTCCTCTGCCAGCTTGTTGAAAATTCCCTCCGCCATCGGACTGCGGCAGGTGTTACCCGTACAGACAAATGCTATATATCTTTTATCCTTTTGCATCATACCACGTCTTTCCTATCGCCGCATCGGCGGTCAGCGGAACGTCAAGCGAAACTGCATTTTCCATTTCCTCTTGCAAGAGTTTTGCTACAATTTCGCTCTCCTCCTGCGGAGCTTCTACAATCAGTTCGTCGTGAACCTGCAAAATCAGCCTTGCTTTTAGTCCCTCTTTTTTGATTCTGTCGTTTACCTTTACCATTGCAATTTTGATTATGTCGGCAGCTGTTCCCTGAATCGGCATATTTCTTGCAACACGCTCGCCGAATGCTCTGAGCATATGCTTGCCCGAGGTAAGCTCGGGAAGATAACGCCGTCTGCCGAACATTGTTTCAACGTAGCCGTCCTGCTTTGCCTTTTCAACCACGTTTTTCATATACTCGTCAACACCGCTGTAGTGGGCAAGATAATTTTTGATATAGGTTGAAGCCTCTTTGTTGCTTACGCCGATGTCCTTCGCAAGCGAAAATGCACCGATTCCGTAGACGATTCCAAAATTTACAGCTTTTGCACGGCTTCGCATAATCGGTGTTACCATATCAAGCGGCATACCGAAAACCTGAGAGGCGGTTATTGCGTGAATGTCCTCGTTGTTTTTAAAAGCCTCAATCATATTTTTATCGTGTGCAATGTGCGCAAGCACACGCAGTTCAATCTGCGAATAGTCGGCATCAACAAGCACCCAGCCCTCTCTTGCACAGAAAAATCTTCTCATCTCTCTGCCAAGCTCAGTACGAACGGGAATATTCTGCAAATTCGGCTCGGTTGAGCTGATTCTGCCCGTACGTGTTTCGGTCTGATTAAAGCTGGAGTGAATTCTGCCGTCGTCGCCGATAACCTTTAAAAGCCCCTCGCAGTAGGTGGAGTTGAGCTTTGCAAGCGTGCGGTACTGCAAAACCATTTCAACAACAGGGTGTTCATATCTAAGACCTTCGAGCACTTCTGCGTTGGTGCTGTAGCCGCTCTTTGTCTTTTTCTTGCAGGGAAGTCCCAAGTCCTCGAAAAGGACTTTACCGAGCTGTTTCGGGGAATTTATGTTAAACTGCGTTCCTGCACTCTCATAAATTGACTCCTCAAGGCTCTTAATCTGCTGTGACAGCATTTTGCCGTAGTCCTCTATTCCCTGTCGGTCAACGTCAAAGCCGATATTTTCCATTTTTGCAAGCACGTCTGCAAGCGGAATTTCAATATCACAAAGCAGTTTTTCCTGCTCGTTTGCCTTGATTTCGTTGTTCAGCTTTTCGCAGAGCAAATCGTAAACAGCAAGTGCTCTGTATTTTTTATATTCCTCGTTTTCCGTTGCCGGCAGTTCAATTTCGTTGAGCTTGCAGAGATTTTCGTCTGAATAGTCCTTTGACGACGGTTCAAGCAGGTATGCCGCAAGCTCCACGTCAAAGACAAGCGACTTGATTTCAAAGCCTTTTCTGTCTGCATATGCAAAAATCGACTTTGAATTTCTCGTATATTTTTCTATTTTTTCATCGCATAAGAGCTTTTTGAAAAGCTCCTTACTTTCACTTGAATAAACCTTGCCGTCATAAAGAAATGCAAGCGTTTTTAATTCTTTGTCAGAAAATTCAGCGTTGAAGTATAATTTCCCGAACTCTGCAATATTCTTTAAAAGAACATTATCGTCTTCATTTTCAATAACTTCAAGCGTTTTTACTTCGGTATGCTTTTCCTGAGGTACTTCTGTTTCGTTAAGTCCGAATTTTTCTATTAAAGAAAAAAGTTCCAGTTTTGCCATATATCTTGCGCACTCGGCAGGATTTTCCATATTGACTACGTACTTCTGCACTTCGGTATCAATAGGTGCGGTACGGCAGATTTCGCCGAGCATACGGCTTAAAATCGCATTTTCCTTTGAATTTTTCAGCTTGTTGCGAACTCCGTCCTTAATGTCAAGCTCGTCAATATGCTCGTATATATATTCAACGGTGTGATATTTCTTGATAAGGTCGCCTGCCCCCTTAGGTCCGATTCCTGCAACACCGGGGATATTGTCGGATGAGTCACCCTGAATAGCCTTGATTTCGATTAGTTCGGGCGGAGTTACACCGTAATCCTCCATAATTTTTTCGGGAGTGTAGAGAATATCGTCCTTGTTGGTGCAGAGGTGAACGCTCGTTTTGTCGGAAACAAGCTGTAAGCTGTCACGGTCACCTGTTGCAATAACGCACTCGTCGTCGCTGTTTTCGCAGGCAGTGGCGAATGTTCCGAGAATGTCGTCAGCCTCATAGCCCTCACAGGTTACTATTTTATATCCCAACAGTTTTAAAAGCTCCTTAAGCGGTGCCATCTGAGAGGCAAGCTCGGGCGGCATACCCTTTCGTGTTGCCTTGTAGCCCGAATAAGCCTTATGTCTGAAGGTAGGTGCTTTAAGGTCAAATGCAATTGCAACCGCATCGGGATTTTCTTCATTTTTCAGCTTTGTAAGCATTGTTAAAAAACCGTAAATTGCGTTGGTGAACTGTCCGTCCTTTGTTGTGAGCGGTCTGATTCCGTAAAACGCACGGTTTACAATGCTGTTTCCGTCAATAACAAGTAATCTCATAGCTTATACATCACATCCGTAACAATTCCGTTTTTGTAGTAAATTCTCGGCACACGCTTGCCGACAAGGCATACAACCTCGTAATTGATTGTGCCAGTATTTTCTGCAATCATATCAGCAGTCGGCTCGCCGTCTTTGCCTGTTCCGAAAACAATTACCTCGTCACCTGTCTTAACATTATCAATATCGGTAACGTCGAGCATTGTCTGGTCCATACATATTCTGCCCACAATTTTTGCTTTCTTTCCGTTAACGAGCATATAGCCGTTTTCTGCATTGTGGCGGATATAGCCATCTGCGTAACCTATAGGCACTGTAGCAATTTTCATATCACTCTCGGCGGTAAAGGTTCTTCCGTAGGAAACGTCTGCTCCCTTTTTCAGCTCCTTTACGTAAGCAACAGAGGTTTTTAGCGTCATAGCAGGAACAAGGTCAAGCTTGCCGTAAAGCTTTTGCGAGGGTGACAGTCCGTAGAGGATAATTCCGGCACGAACCATATCGCAGTATGTATCGCTGTAATCCTCAATTGCTCCGCTGTTTGAGCAATGGCAAATCGTGACGTTGAGTCCGTTTTCCGCAAGCTTATTTTTAACATATATGAAGTTATTGTACTGCTTATTTGTAAATTCTCTGCCCTCTTGTGCCTCATCTGACACGCAGAAGTGAGTAAACAGACCTTCAAGCTGAAGATTCGGCAATTTGCAGGCTTCAATAATTTCTTTTATAGAATAATCATCTCTCGGAAATTCCTGACACATAAAGCCGATTCGGCTCATACCCGTATCTGCCTTGATGTGAATTCTGCACTCACAGCCCTGCTTTGCACACTCTTTTGAAAGCGACTTTGCATATTCAAGCGAAAAAACAGCCTGAGAGATGTTGTACTGAGAAAGCCTTACAGCCTCGGTAACGGGAGTATAGCCGAGAATGACTATAGGCAGAGTACAACCCGAGTTTCTGATTTCCACGCCCTCGTCGATATTTGAAACGGCAAAAAAGTCAGCGCCGAGCTTTTCATATATATGGGCAAGCTCGACTGCGCCGTGACCGTAGCCGTCAGCCTTGATAACACAGCAGATTTTGGCTTTGCCGCCGATTTTATTTTTAATTTCATTAAAATTATGGGCGATTGCGTCAAGGGAAATTTCAGCCCACGTTCTTTTTACAAATTCCATTTTTTACCTTCTGTCAAATCAATTATATTAACGAATTATTCCAATAAATCAGTTGAAAAAAGTTAGTAAGATAAACTATAATATTAGCGCAACGTTGACGTAGGGACACTCACTCCGTGTCCACACAAAAATTGCAATGCAATTTTTGTGAATGGGACGTGTAGGAATCCGTCCCCTACGGAAAGGTTTGTTTGTCACATAAATGTTGATATAATCAGTTACGTTTGATAGTCAATACGGACACGGCACGCCGTGTCCCTACGACTGTAATACAAACGTTTCTTATATAGCCGTAGGGGACGGCATCCCTGACGTCCCTATGTATAAATTGTGAAGCAATTTATACATTGTGGCGAACGCAGTTCGCCGCTACAATTTAAAAATTTGCCCGTCGAGGCACTCGACAAAGTATTGTTTAACATACCAACGGAATAATCATCTCAGATTATATTATTATATAACTTTTGCATATTTAAATCAACACAAACGCCGATTTTGGAACAGCTTTTTCAATATTTTACATCAAATGCGCATTTTACTTGATTTTTTTACATATTTTTGCTACTATAATAAAGTATTCTTTACAAAATCTATAACACACAGGAGGAAAGAATGATTAGCACCAACAACATTATAGTTCTTTGTGCGTTTGCCGCTTACCTTGTAATGATGATTGTAATCGGCTTTGTCTATTCAAAAAGCACCAAGAACAACGAGGACTACTTTCTGGGCGGAAGAAATTTAGGCGGCTGGACTGCGGCTCTTTCGGCGCAGGCTTCCGATATGAGCGGCTGGCTTCTTATGGGACTTCCCGGCTCGGTATATCTTGCAGGTACGGGTGAAGTGTGGATTGCAGTCGGTCTTTTAATCGGCACAATTCTGAACTGGTACATCGTTTCGGCAAGACTCAGAAAATACACAATCGTTGCAGGAAACTCGCTTACTATTCCAAGCTTTTTCCAGAACCGCTACCGTGACAAGAGGGGAATCATCAAAATTGTTTCCGCTGTTATCATCGCAGTGTTCTTTACGGTTTACACAGCTTCGGCTTTCAGCTCGGGGGCAAAGCTTTTTGCTACCCTGTTCTCCGACGGAAATGCAGAAACAGGAAACTACAACACGATTTATATGGTCGGTCTTTGCATAGCCGCACTTGTAATTCTTGTTTACACCTTTATGGGCGGCTTCAAGGCTGTTTGCACAACCGACCTTATTCAGGGCTTGCTTATGCTTATTGCAATTATGTCTGTTCCGATTCTCGCATACGCAACGCTTACTTACAAAACAGGATTCTCTGACGCACTCGTATCAAACGGCGTTTCAAATCCCGACAACTTCCTCAATTTCCTGAAAAATGACGACGGCACTCCGATTTCTGCCGTTTCAATTATTTCAAATCTCGCTTGGGGACTCGGCTACTTCGGTATGCCCCACATTCTTGTAAGATTTATGGCTGTTAAGAGCAACAGCGAAATCAAAAAGTCAAGAAAAATTGCAATTGCGTGGGTTGTTATTTCACTTGCGGCTTCGTGCCTTATCGGTCTTGTTGCAAGAGGTTACCTCACAACATCACTTGAGGGTTCTTCAAGCGAAACCGTATTTATCCGTACAATTCAGCAGTTCTTCTCTGACAACGGCATATTAATCTTCATCGGTGGTATTTTCCTCTGCGGAATTTTAGCGGCTATTATGTCAACAGCAGACAGTCAGCTTCTCGTTACTGCTTCGGCTGTTTCGGAGGATATGTACAAGGGCGTTATCAAAAAGGACGCTTCCGAAAAGAACGCACTTTGGGTAGGCAAAATTGCAGTTATTGTTGTTGCAGTAATCGCATTCTTTATTGCTCTTGACCCGAATTCAAGCATTATGGGACTTGTTTCTGACGCATGGGCAGGCTTCGGCTCGGCATTCGGTCCTGTCGTACTGCTTGCGCTGTTCTGGAAACGCTCAACGCTTGCAGGCGCAATTTCAGGTATGGCTACGGGTGCACTCACCGTTATTGTATGGGACTATCTGCCGCTTGTAAACGGTGCAACACTCTACAGTGCAACAAGCCTGTATTCACTCGTTTTAGGATTTGCATTTGCGCTTATTGTAAACGTAGTTGTATCATTGCTCACAAAGAAACCGTCAAAGGAAATTCTTGATGAGTTTGATTCAATCAAAACAATTGAGATATAATATAATGCATTTTATGGGGGCACGTTTGTGTCCCCTTTTTCTTTATAATATATTTTAAACTATTGAAAACAAAGCTAATTTATGATATTATTATAGGGAAAATTACCAAAAAGGAGATAAAACATTGGAAGGCTTTAACGAACAGGTTGTTAAAAGAGCAAACAAACCTAAAAATCTTATAATCAAAATAATTTCTGTTCTGATTCTCATTTTGATACCGATAGTATTTTCAATGCTCGCATTTGCAATTACAGCATATATGTTCTACATCGGACTGTTTTTATTTATGGGCGGAATTTACGTTGTATGGTACATAATCACCTCGCAGAGAGTTGAATTTGAATATTCTGTTGCAGGCGACGAGCTGGAAATCTCAAAGGTAATTTCCTTGCGCAAGAGAAAGCGTGTCTGCAAGGTTCCGATAAGAGAAATCGAAAAGCTTGAAAAGGGTGAAAAGTCGGTTGACGGCATGAAATTTTCAAAAAGCTTTATTGCTGCCCGTGATATTGACGCTGACAGCGAAAATTATTATGCGGTTTTCAACAGCGCCGCTTACGGCAAATGCCTGCTGATTTTCTCACCCAACGAGCAGATTTTAGAGGGTATGAAAAGGTATCTTAACAAGGACATAGTTTTAAAGCTGTTCTACAACAGAAATGCAGGTTGATTTAATGGAGCAGACCGACAGAAATATTGTTAAAAAGGCAGTTTTTGACCGTCCTGATGACGCTAACAAGGGCACTTTAGGCTCTCTGCTTTGTATTTGCGGCTGTTACGGTATGGCAGGTGCAGCAGTTATGGCAGGAAAAGCGGCACTGAGGTGCGGACTCGGACTTCTGAAAACTGCACTGCCAAAGAGCATTTATCCGATTGCGGCAGGTGCGATTTTTGAGAGCGTGTTTTTTCCGCTTGAAGAAACGCCTGACGGTAAAATCAGTAAAAACAACATTGACTTTCTGCTTTGCGAGGCTGAAAAGTCAAGTGCAGTGCTTATAGGCTGCGGTTTATCGATGTGTGATGACACCAAAACACTTGTTAATTCTTTTATAGAAAATTGTACTAAGCCGCTTGTGCTTGATGCTGACGCACTCAATTGTGTTGCTGAAAATCCCGATATTCTGAAAAAAGCGAAAGCACCGATTATAATCACTCCCCATCCCGGTGAAATGGCAAGGCTTTTAAAATCAACTCCGAAAGCCGTAAATGAAAACAGAGCCGAGATTGCTACTGATTTTGCAAAGGAGTACGGCGTTGTTACGGTGCTGAAAGGAGCAGGAACAGTTATTGCTTCTCACGACGGTAGAGTTATGATTAACCGAACAGGCAATTCGGGAATGGCTACGGGAGGAAGCGGAGATGTGCTTGCAGGAATGACAGGCTCTTTGCTTGCACAAGGTGCAAAGCCGTTTGATGCGGCGGCTGCGGCGGTTTATCTTCACGGTTTAGCGGGTGATATTGCCGCTGAAAAGCTCGGCAGAATTTCAATGCTTCCGACAGACCTTATAAATGAAATTCCACAGGCTTATAAAAGATGCGGATTATAATACTAAAACCTGATTAAAAGCTTTATAAGATTTTAATCAGGTTTTAGTATAACGGCTTGTTTGACGTAATTTTAAAATTAATAAAGACATATAATGTATAAAAACACCTGCGGAGGGAATTATGACCAAGAGGGTTTTGAAAACATTATATGTCTTTTCTTTTTTGCTGATTTTGCTTTTCGGCGGCTGTCAGGCTGAAAGCGAACCTGCGGATATTGTAACGGATTTTTACGCAGAATTCACGTCAAACTACCGTGACGCCGAATATTCGGGGAATATAAGTGCAAACAGGCAGGGCGTTGCATACATAAGCATAAGCAGTCCCGAGGAGCTTGACGGAATCAGCTTTGGGTACAAAAACGGCGAGCTTGAAATGTCGAGAGAAAATCTTATTTGCAGTGCAGACGAGGCGTATCTGCTGCAAAAGAGCTTTCCGAGCCTTGTAAAATCAATTCTCGACGGCGTTTCTCAGGGCAGAGCAAGCCTTTCTTCTCAAAGCGACAGCTTGTGTACATATAATCTAAATACCGACAGCGGAAACTGCGTTATTACCACAGACAAGGACGGGAAAATTACAGGTGCAGATATTAAAAATGCAGAGCTGAAAATTGAATTTTCAGAGGTAAAAGCGGCTGAAAACTGATTGATACATACAATTTTAAAATTCTGTCAAGGAATAATATTCACAAATTTTACGCCCAAAAATATTATGTAATAGCTGTATAAAAGCTAACGGATAGGCAAAAATATCAGTAAATAAATTATTTGGAGCGTGAAAGCCTTGAATATACGTCGCGGTGACATTTATTACGCCGATTTAAGCCCTGTTGTCGGCTCGGAGCAGGGCGGAATAAGACCTGTTCTCATAGTACAGAACAACGTAGGAAACCGTTTCAGTCCGACGGTTATTGCCGCTGCAATCACAAGTCAGCAGTCAAAGGCAAATCTTCCCACCCACATTCCTCTTCACGCCGACAGCTCGGGACTTGCAAAGGACAGCGTTGTTCTGCTTGAACAGGTAAGAACGATTGACAAAAAGCGTTTAAAGGAAAAAATGGGCTCGGTTGACGAAAGCGCAATGAACGATATTAACAATGCTATCTCAATTTCATTCGGACTAAACGCATAATACCGCTCTACATAAAACGTGCGGTAAAATCAAACGGCAGGCTGAATTACAGTCTGCCGTTTATTATATAAGCTAAGTGATAAACCATAATTTAGCAAATTAACAATTAACAATGTACAATTTACAATTATG
>JBJFHX010000186.1:0-7328 GCA_051893995.1 Ruminococcus sp. | reverse complement strand
GCTTTGCGACATTTCCCCTAACAGGGGAATTTCCTTGACGTCCCGAAACGTTACCTATTTATCATTCTATAATTCGGGCATCCGTTTTTACCAAAATAACCGACTTTTCCACTCGATTTGCCTGCGGCGGCTCGCCGCTAAATTATGGTTTATCTCGCAAGCTGAACTTATAATTTCAGCTTGTTTAAAAGGATAATCAAACGTTTTGCACTTTTTCATTCTCTCCAGTATTCTGAACAATCCGGCAGTCTGTTTACCAATCTGTTCTGATACAGCTCCCTGCGGATTAATGCAAAGTCGGAGAATAAAATCTGTTCCGAAATAATCCGATTAACTTCCTTTTCGGTGTATTCCCTTCCGTATTCAAATTTCTCTGCAATTCTCTTTAGAACAATCATTCTGACAGGAAATTTATTCGGATAGCTTATCAGCTTGCCTTTATCGTAAAAGTTTTCTGCTTTTCTTATATACTTTTCATCTGTCATAGCTCTATCTCCTCTAACGCCTGCGTCAGTTCTGCTTAACAGCTTTTACTTTTTTTGTTTCAATGCGTTAATTTTCTTCTTTATCGGCTTTGACAGCAAATCGCAGAGCTTTTTAATCAGAATCGGGACGAATATTCCGCCCGCAAGGTAGAGCAGGCAGTACTGCTTAACACCGTTCGGCAAATAAAAATACCATATACTTGTTTTCAGCGAATGCAGCTTAAAGTCCGCAAACAGCGGAGTAATCACGCTTACAAGATAAAACAGCCACTTCACGCACATAAAGCCCAACATATGATGAATCATTATGCTGTATGTATTGTCGGCAATCAGCCTGATAAACTTCCAATTTCTGATTATCGGGGTGAGCAGTTTTGAAATTCTCAGCCAGAATGCAATTCCCGTTAATGCAGTCAGATACGGAACAATACAGCCGTTGTCGAATCCGTTGCACTTCGAGGGAGAGTAATCAATATCCTTAAAGAACGTGAGAATGATAAGCTGAACGCCAAAGATAATTGCAAAATACGCGATGCTGTTGAGCTTGTCGTGTTGTTCAAGCCTTGCCTTGTAAAGTCTGCCGAGCTGAAAACACGGCAAAAAGAACATTGTTCTTAACAAAAGCAAGAGCAAGCCCTTTTTCTCTGTTAAGGACAGATTAATTGAAATCTGTATTCCGACCAGACCGATAACAAGGTAGATTATCATAAGCAGATATTCTTTATCGAGCTTTACAAGCTTTAAAAGCCGTCTGAACAAAACGTTAAACACGCACACGCAGAACAGCGGATAAACAAACCACGAGCCGAGGTTGTACACAAACGCCTCTCCGTCAACAAACGGCATTAAAAACAGGTTGTACGGGTTAACCTTTCCGCCAATTGTATAGCCGAAATCTGACATTAAAAGCACAAATAAGCCGTAAACAATGTTCCACAAATACGCAGGAATTACAAGCCGCCTTGCACGTTTTCCTATGTATTTCATAAAATGCTCCTCGTGCTTTGGCTTATAGAAATATCCCGAAATGAACACAAGCAACGCAATGTTAAAAGAATATGCAGGAAACCACTCGTAAGCAAGTGAAATTCCGCCCTGATAACAATGTCCTGCCACAATAATTACAATTCCGATTGCAGACAGCAATTTAAACTGCAAATCCTCTTCTCCGCCGTTGTTTTCTCTCAGATTTCTTTCCATTTCTATCCCTCATTAATATACAAATAAAACTGAAAAATCAGCCTTTTATAAAAACTGATAAAAATATATCACACATAGTATTTCTTGTCAAATTTAGCAGAAATTCGCTTTTTTGCATAAATTTGCAATATATTTTTGATAACAATCACGATTGATTCTAATTCAACCGTTCGACCGATTTTTAGGATAATTTTTATTTTTTCATAAAATATGTTGTTTTTAAATTTTTTGTGATATAATATGCTAATATTATAAAAAATGCGGCAGACGCATTTTATTGGCAATATGAAAAGAGAAATAAAATATGAAAATACACATCAATGCAGTAAATATAAATTATTCGGAAATTTACGATAAGCTTATGCAGTTAAATCCGGAGCAAAAGGACGGTAACTTTATTTCATCTGTTCTGAGAAAACTGATTAGCGGAGGAATCACTCTGCTCCCCGATAGTATGAAAGATGTTATGATGAAAAAGCTTTTTAACCGGAACCGAAACGCAATTACTGCTCAGATAAACCAGAAGCTGTCTGATAACGAAATTGAGCTTGAAATAAAGGACGCAGTTATCGAGGGAAGCTCAAAGCTGATGAAAATTCAGCTTGACGTTGATAATGTAAATTATACTCAGGTAATTTTAAAATTTCTCCCTCAGATAATTGCGCTTATTCCAAAGAACGATAAAACAAAGGTGTTCACCGACGCACTTGACATTGTCAGCGTTAAGCTTGATGCGATGGTGAAAGACCTGCTTGACAATCTTGATAACGAACAGAAGGAGCAGTTGCTTAAGCTGTTTTCAAACCACTTCAGCCCGAAAATTTCATCAATGCTGAATAAACTGATTGCAAATAACGGCATTACGGCTGAAATTGACAGCATAAGCATTTTGTAAAAAGCATGATGCCCCGACACGCAAATCGGCGGTGCACCTACGCAAAAACAAGCAGACTGACTTATTCTTCAAGCTTTTGCAGAGCAGATACTAATTTCAAAAACTCTGTATGATATTTATTCTCAGGCAAAGAACTATCTTTGCCTTTATTTTTTGTGAATATAATCGGTTCCAGCTTTTTGTAAAGCATTGTCAGATACGCTGTTGCGGCTCTTTCGGTGACCTTTACGTCATAGATTCCCGTATTTACGCCCAGTGCAAAATGTTCTATTCTCGCTAAGTAGCCCGACAAAAGCCTGTATTCTTCAATAGCGTTGTCGTACTCGTGGTGACTGCTCCAGAATTCTGTTGCAGTCCCCTTTTTTGCGCTCAGAAACTTATTCTTTTCCTGCAATGATTCATTCCACTTGTCAGAAATTTCTCTTATCTCGGCAAAGGTATATTCATTTAATTTGTCGAATACCTGCTCCTGCAATATATTCAGCGCTTCTAACGTTGCCTGTTTCTTTTCACGTTGCTCGCCCCTGTATTCAACCAGAACCGTGTAAAGAAAGGTCACAAACGAAATTATCACAGCAATTATTGATATTATCAGTTCCATTTTATCCCTCTTTATTCAGGCAATCTATAATACTGCCTGTTCTCCATTCTATGATTTCATTGTAATTTTTCATCATCGCAAGGCACTCTTCATAGCTTTTCAGAGTCGGACTGTAGTTCTCGCCTGTTTCAAGATTTATCCTTTGTCCTGTTCTTAAATCCAGCGGTTTTGCGTAATGCCCGTCGCTTTTTACAACTGCTTTTTGCAAAAGGTTACATTCAATAAACTTGTCCCACGAATTGTCAAACAGCTTCATCCACGCAACAACATTTTTTCTTGCGTTTTCCTGATAACTGCCCACAAACGCCTTGCCAAGATACTCTTCAAGCGCCTTGCTGTCTTTGCTCAATTGAAAACAGCAGTACATTTTCCAGAGCAATGTATCAGCGGTATCATCTCCGCCGAACTGAGTACATCTGCAAGGATTTATGTAAACCGGCATACATATAAAATTGCCTGCGCTGAGTGTGTTAATAAGAAATCTCTTTGCCGTGTCGTCAAAGCTGTTCCATATTACGTCGGCATTATCATAGCAATATTTTTCCCATGTATCTCTTGGCGCATAAAGCAGGTGCGCTCTTGTAGTTTTGCTGTACAATGCAACAAATCTGCCTTTTTCGGTTGCGCTGTCGTAGCGTTCTTTTTCCCACATCAAGCCCATATATAACTTGATTATGTGAAGCGGTGAGGTCAGCCAGTCTCCTGCAAATTTCGGATAATTTTTAACATTTATATGATATTTGTCTTTATCAAATTCTTCAATATTTCCCAAATAAAAATCAGCGTTCAAATCACACTGACCAAGCATCCTGCAATACGAAATTACCGCCATTAACGAAACGTCCAGATCGGCTTTGCCGTAGCAATTTTCAGCAGTTAACTGAGGAAACTTGTACTCAAGCCAGTTTTTCAGCCAATTAGAATTATCGTCAATATCTTTGAACTGAGCTAAATAGCTCGAAGAATTTTTCGCTTTGTTAAGTGTTTTATCCGCTAATTCCCGATTTATCATACAATCAGCTCCTTTGAGTTTACAGAAAATAGTTTCATTACATAATTCTCAATACAATAATAAATCATTCTTAAAGGAAATACAACTACAACGCTCGTGCGCTGATAAGAATATTCCGAATTTATCTGCGGTTTTCAATAATGTATTCCACATACTCCAGCACCGCGTTGGCCACTTCCCTGCGATATGGTCTTTCTTCAGACACTATGCCGTCATAAACAGCGTCAAGACCGTTTTTCTCTGCAAGTCTGTTGAGCATATTAACATTGCCGAGAACTGAATTGTGACAGGAGGTTCTGTACTTATCAAGCCTTGAAAATTTATCCTTGTAGTCGGGCGCATCCGTGTTTCTTCCGAATACTTTTATCCATACCTCCATTTCATAGATGCTCTGGTGATAAAGCATAAACGATTTCAGACACCGTTCAATTATTCCAAGGAATTTTTCGTCACCCGAATAGATTTCGGTGAGCTTTGCAATTGTTTTCACGTTAAGCATATGCAGACTCCTTTCAAATCTGAGTGAATAATCTTACTGCTCTATTATATAACAAGTAAAAGCGGAAATCACCGCCTTTTTTCATTTTTTAATTTAATTTTTCAAAATTCAATTTGGCTTTGTCAAAGCTGCTCTGACAAAACTGGGAGAACAAAACGAAACGTTCCGGACTATGACAAAATAGTGCTAATCAAGACTGATTCATGCATTTTTTGAGTTATCTGCATTTGTATGCGTACAAAAACATATATATTACTTAAAATTTGTGTATTTTTTGTATTGTTATCTGATTTTGAATATATTATAATTAGAGCATTACTGAACAGGAGGACATTTTTTATGACAACACCCGCACAGCCTCAGGAGTGAGGCTATTGCAAATATGAAAACTGAATAAAACCTGTAATAGCTTCACTATAAGCCTGAAAATTATTAAGGAGTAAAAGTGAACTATACAGAAAAAGAATATTGGATTAAAGCGGAAAAATCATTCGAAATTCTGCACGCCTGCTCAGGCTGTAAAAGAAAGCAGAGCTTTGTAAACACAGACTGTTTCAGAGTAAACGCAAACGGCAACAGGCTTGACGTTTGGCTTATTTATCAGTGCAGTAAATGCAGACACACCCTTAATGTTCCGATTTTTGAGCGAATCAGCCCTGCAAAGCTTAACAAAGAGCTTTACGAAAAGTTCCTTGAAAACAACGCAGAGCTTGCCGAGCAGTACGGAAAAAGCTATTCATTTTTTAAGTCAAGAAAGCTTGAGGTTGACCGGAATTCTGTGTCAATTGCTCTTTATGATGAAAACGGCAAAGCCGAAGAGAGCGACACTGGCACAACCTTTAAGAGAATTGTCGTTCACAATGACAGCGGCTTAAAGTTGAAAAACGAAAAGCTGATTGCAATGGTGCTGAAAATTTCGAGAAGTGCGGCTAAAAAGCTGATTGACGAAAACAAAATCAGCCTGAGAACCGAGAGCACCACCGTAATTATTGAATTTATCTGATATTTTTAAAGGGGCTGTTAATGCGACAGCCCCTTTGTTGTGTCTGATAAAATTTTTACATAATTACGTCACAGCAGGTAAAATCGCTGTCGATATAGTGAGAAATAAATCTAACCTTGAATTTTCTGCTGTCGCATATCGAATCGGTTGAGCCCGAAACGTCAAGCGATTCGGGAAGTACAAACTTGATACAGCGGACTTCAACATCCTGACAAGTTGACCTTGTGTGTGCAGGAATTGTAAGGATTTTAACGCCTCGTTTGAATTCCTTGCCCTTTGAGTCAACCTCGGTGACGATTACAGCCAGAGCTACTCTCTTGTGAGGGCAGACGTTTCTGATTGTTACGTCAATCTGAAGAATACGTCCGAGCGATTCCAAGTCTATCTTACCTGCGTCAACCTCGACTGCGTCCTCACAGCCGCCTATCGTCACATTAACGGGTGCAGGACAACCCTCGGGAACAACTACGATTCCGCATTCTACCTCAATTTTCGGTGACGGGAAAGTAACCTTGTGCTTTTCCTTGTCGCTGTAGGTTACGGATTCGTTTACTTCAATGCTTCCCGTGCAGGAGCCGACGTGCTGAACGGTAAATTCGAGCGTTGCAGTTTCGGCTTTTTTGTCGCCGAGCTCTGCAATTTTCCATTCAACAGTTCTCGAGTCAACAAGGCTTGCCGTTCCCTTTGACGGTGTTGACACAGCTACTATCTTAAAGCAGGCGTTCACCTTGTCGGTAATTACAATATCGGTTGCACCGGGTTTTGAGGTACCCTTGTCGTCCTCAGGCTCTGCCGTAACAGTCAATTTTATCTTAAATAATCCGTCGCACTCTATTTTGGACGGAAAAACCTCTTTGTTGGAGCTTACAACTCCCATTAAATTCATTCCTTTCCGAGTCTATATATTAAACAGGCTCTCTACAATATATGCGGCAAAACAGCGGTGCGACATTAAATAATAATTAGTTTGGAGCGTGGAGAGTGGAGTTAGTGGTCGGTCGAGTGCCTCGACGGGCAAATCTCCGGATTTATAATAATGCGTGTTGTTTGGATAAGTTTGTTTGCTGAATTTGTATTGATATATCGGTAACGTTTTTTGTGAGCGACGAGGGCGTCGCTCGCTACGGTTTTGTACAAACGTTTCCTTTTAAGGCGTAGGGACACGGCGAGCCGTGTCCACACAAAAATTACAACGCAATTTTTGTGAATGGGACGTGTAGGAACCCGTCCCCTACAAAATTAAATTTAAACGTTTCCTGTATGTCCGTAGGGGACGGCATCCCTGACGTCCCTATGCATAAATTGTTTCACAATTTATGCATTATGGCGAACACAGTTCGCCGCTACAATAATATAATTTCAGGCTTGCGGCAACGCCGCATATAAATAAATTCGGGCACTATACTTTTAATTTATTGCAACCTATCCACCCGACCGAAATTCCGAATTACGCATTCCGAATTCCGAATTAAATTATCGTTTGTATTACAATTTCTTCTGATTTGAAGGGATTGCTGATAAAACAAAAACTGACACCGCAAAAAAATATGCGATGTCAGCTGAAATTTAAAATATGTGAACCGAAAATCGGTTTTTGTCGGGGTTATTTTGCGTAATCGGTTGCCCTGTTCTC
>JBJFHX010000185.1:0-28091 GCA_051893995.1 Ruminococcus sp. | reverse complement strand
TGTGTCGTGGAACTCACACTCAACATAGACGGTGAGTGCCTTTGGCACGTTGATTTCATAGAGTCCTGTCTGATAGCTTATGCTGTCGGCTGTGCCGGGTGAGATTTTGCCAAGCTCGTTCAGAACTGCCTGACAAGCCTTTCTGCCGTTTGAATTAAGGCAGAAAATTCTTGTTCCACCCGTAACCTGTCCGTTATAGGCGTTAGTGTGAATCGGCATATGAATATCAGCATTAAAGCTGTCGGATTCATTACAGCGATTCTGCATACTGTCGCCCGACTTGCCGACCTTTACTTCGAATCCGCAGCGTTTGAGTGCCGTTGCCGTTGCGTTTGCGATTTTATTGCACTGTGCCATTTCGTTTGTGTTGCCCGTTGCGTAAGTGTTGCTATACTGATTTGACGGGCTTAAATAGATTTTTTTGGACATATATTTATTCCTCCTTTAAATTTAAAAGCTATAAATAGCCTTTTATTATGTTAATTTAATGCCGAAAAATTGCATATTAATACGCAATTTTACTTAAAATTTAATTTTTAAACATTGCTATTCCTCACTTTCTTTTTCTTCTGTTTTTGCTTCTACAGTCGTTTTCAGACGTTTTACAATTGCAACTAAAAACTTTGGTAACGGTGTGCCGATTTCGGAGAGATTTTCGAGTATTGAGATTAACTCGTTGATTATAAACCAAACCGTTACAATCATACCGATACAGCAGTTTATCGTAACTTCAATACCACAGTTGACGAGTGCCGATGATATGAGATAATCAGCGACAATTCCGACTGTCACTGCGATTATGTAACCTATCTTTTTAATGATACCCGTAACACCTATACGGCTGTTGAGAGTATGACTGACGTAAGCCTGTGCCATACCCGTGCCGTAATCAATAAGCATTACCACTATCAACACGATAAGAGGTACGAGCAATACATTGAGATAAGCCGCAATAGCTCCAATAACTGTGGCAAATAATGCCTGTAAAATGTTTTCTTTCATTTTTTCTTTTCCCTTTCATATTTATTATTTGTTTTCTAATGCTGAAACTCTGATTTCCAAAGCTTCGAATTCCTCAACAGTGTAATATGGCTTACAATACTGCACTTCAAAATATGCCGTCGGTAATTCTGCTTCACTTTTATTTTTAGCGACTAAACAAATCTCACCATCTGCATACAACGGTATTTTAGATCCGTCTGTTGTGGAATCAATAATTGGAATCGAGGATAGATTATACGGATTTATGTTTAACCTTGAAAACTTACAAACTGTACCTTTAGGAATATCTATCTTTATCGTAAGTTCAGAGCCGGAAGGAACTACAATATTGCTTGTATTTGATGCATTATATAAGGTAAATACTTCTTTGTTATCGAGATAAACCTTAACACTTATTTCTTTAGCACCGGCTTCATTAATTGTATATTTATCCAACTCTAATATGACACTGGATAAGGTATTATTAATGTAAGAGAGATTAAACGTATAATAATTATTATTGGTTATTATGTACGGAAGACCTAACGAAGAGAATCCCAACATCTGATCAGCTTCAGAATAAACACCGGTAGTAATAATTTTACAAGGCATACTCATAAAGGAAACATCAGTTGTTGCAGGGATAGTAACCGAGGTTGCATATTCAGTTCCAAATAATTTTATCAATCTCGCTCTATATGCTTTTTCTGTTTCAAGCCAATATTTGGGAATATTGTACTTCGACAGATTTATTACCCTAATATCAGTTAAATACAAAGGATTCGTTGTATCAAGATCGCTGCTATCTCCGAATCCTATATATGCTGTCGAGCTGATTTCTGACACCGTGAAAAACATGTAATCATTGTGCCACTCATTATCTCCCGTTAATCTTTTTGTAACATCATAGATTGTATATCCCGGAAATTTATTGGGATCTTTATATATAGCTTTACTACTACCGTTCGTTTTATATTTATAAGCAACCATAATTAAGTCATTTTCTTTAATCTCTGACTCATAATTTTTAAAATGCAACTTTAAATAATTCCATCCATCATTAGCGTCATACGTCGAATTTATTATTGCGGATTTATTTTCAACTGTAACTGATGTCTCACTTCCGACTGTCAAAAAATCAGTTAATGATGTTCCTGCTCCATAGGTTGCATTCTCAACATCAGAAAAATCGGTAGAGCAACTCTCAAATTCTAAAACTTTCTCAACGCTTTTGATATTGCCGTACTGATTTATTTTTGAATTGTTCTTATCATCAACGACTGTTTTTCCATAAACTGCTAAGGGTGGCATATTTTTATCAGGAACGCCTTGACAGTTTTTGGCATTTCCCGAATAATTAATATTACAGTATGGAATATTTGAAAATGTTAAAGTTACACTCTCGTTAAAATCAGTATAAGCGCCGGAAATTCTTGTATTGTTTACGCATATATCAGAACCGGTTTTATTACCGGCATAGGTTTCACCAAAATAAAAACAATAAGAACCCAAAGGTACGATTCCTGTACCACTGCTATCTTTAATAGGTTGGCATGTAATATTACATCCATCCAAATACATTTGAGCAGTATAATATAAGTACCATCCAACATAAAAATGGTCGGCAACACAATTTGTATAGAAATTAGCTCCACCGTTCATGAAACATACGGATTTATTGTACTGCTCTTTACAATAATAGTTCCAAACATGAGCTCCATAAACTCGGTTGTCACCACCGACAAGTTTCATACCAACTACAAAATCTATAACGATTATATTGCTGAAATGATTATCATTAGCCAAACACTCAATGCCAACGCAATCAGTAGTTTCTACTTTCAATTCATCCAATTCCGTACCGGTTATATCCAAATCTGACTCTCTTAACATATGGATATTGTTAAAAAAGCTTTCCTTGCCACTTTTAAAATAGATTCCTTTTCTGGCATTTATAAAGTTGATATTTTCATAACCAACCTTAGACGAATGATTTAAATATAAGCCCGTATGAATAGTCGATTTATTACAGTCAATCGTTAAGTTTTTAATTGTCCCTATTCTTTTATTGCCCTTGTATTTAGCGTCCTTCTCAGATTCATCGTCCTCAGGTTTTGCACAAACGTAAATAGCACTGTTCACTTCAGTTTCAATGTCGTTACCATCTTTATCCTTGTATTTTCCTTCCTCATCAGCGTCAATAGAATTCATAGTAAGTCCTGATTTGATAGTGCAGTAATTAAAGTCAATTTCAAAGTTTTTACCTTTTGTGATTATTTGTATAGGCTTGGAAATGATATAAGTTTTACTTCCGGGAAAAAGCAGGCTTCCTCCGTTGCTCATCAAGCAATCAACAGCCGTTTGAATTGCCTCTGTATCGTCTGTAACTCCGTCACCGACTGCGCCGAACATCTGCGGTGTGATAAAGCTTAATTTACTTAACAACACTTTATCAAGTTTCTGCTCTGTTATTGCTCCGTCCTGTACTGTTGTCGTGAGTTCGGGGTGGGCGTTGAGGTATTCCTCAAGAGATACATTAATTTTATCATCAAACTCAGAATCAATCTTTTTCAGATAATCATTAAAAGTAGCAAGCAACTTTTCATATAATGCCTGATTTGCGCCCTCGGTAATAATCACACCTGTATTGCGGTTCAGCGTAATTATATTTGTAGATATGATAACTTCCTTTCCTGTTTCATCTACATACGTGCCCTGCAACCCTACCTTAAGGGTTCCCTTAACACCTGAAAACTCGGGAGGAATGTCGAACGTTGCCGTAAGATTATCTGACAATAATTCAACGTCGCTTTTCACTATATTGTCATTACTTATCCAGAAAGAAGCCGTAACGAGGGTGCAATTTTTCCAGTCATCGTCATCACGGAATCTGAATTGCAATTTTGTGTAATTCTTTTCAGCATCAACGGGGTTAAATCCGTCATGTTTTTTTACGGCGTTTTTATACACGTCATAGGTCATTACGTTCATATTCTCACCTCTGAAATAATTATATATTTTTTTATTTTTCAATGTCACCACAAAGCAAAAGAGCACAGCCTTTCAGCTGCGCTCTTTGCGTTATTTATTATTTTGCTTCTCCTTTTCCTGCATACGTTTCTGATATTTCCTGCCGTATGTAACCGCCGTACTCCATGAACCGTAAATGTTTGTGAGTATCTTTTTGTACTCTTCGAGCTTCACCGGATCGCCTCCGCCCGATAAAGTTCCCTGAGCTTCAAAATACTCCTTCCACAGCTCATCGGTCCTCGATGCACTGCGCATAGCCGACTGAACGTCCTTTTTGGTCTTGCCGTTGTTGTCAATCAGATACTGCTCAATGCGCTCGTAGTTTTCCTTATCGCCGTTTTTGAGATATTCAAAAGCGTCGGAATAGGTGTATGCAACGCCTCCCTCAGAAGTATCAGAGAACACAGACGTTTCCTCTTCGCTTTCAGAGCTTTCACCGCTCTGCATAGACTTGTAAACGTATTCCGCACCCTTGTCATTAAAGCCTTGATTCTTAAGATCAGCAATAATGTCAGATTTTTCTTCAAGTCCTCTGTTCTTAATATCATCAGCAATATTCTTGATAACCTTATCAACAGCTTTTTTAACGTCGACGCTGTCAAAACCGTAGCCGATAACCTTATTCATATGTTCTTCATATGAACTCAAATCGCCGTTAGCTTTCGCAAGAGCTGCCTGCTCAACATCATCGTCACTTACCGCAAGTGCGGTAACAAGTTTTGTCTTGATAGTATCGTTTGCCTGCTCCTCGGTTTTTCCCTGCTTGTTAATCAAGTCATCTTTCCACATCTGCTCAAAGTGTTCTGCCTTTTCGTTTTCTCCCTTCTGCTTTGCTTCAACGATTATGAAATTGAAATAGCTTGTGTTATTCTCCCATTGCAAGGAATTATTTTCTGTAATGATTTCACCGTTGCCATTGAAAATATCATTTGCATAGGAGCTTATACTTCTCAATATACGCAATCCGTTTTCCATAGGTAATCCGAACATATCAGCAATATTTGCCGCAAAATCAAGTAGTTTCCCCTTAGTTAAATTGTCTATTGCATCATTAAGAGCATCTACACTCATAACTTCAAAACCAAAGAATTTGCCTAAATCCAAACCTGCACATATAGCTTCATATGCTTTATCTCCCCACGCAAAACAGCCTGCAAGACTTTCAAGTGAATAGTCAGTGAAGTTCTGTAAAATTTTCAAAGGTGTAACATTGCCCTCTTCGTCCTTGAAGTCATCCCATTTATGCCAGATAAATAGATTTACTGCAACAGTCAGAATTCCAATTAAAGCAGAAGAACATACCGCACCGATAACCGAACCTGCAAATTTCTTTGCCGCCTCTTTTTTTGCCGCTTTTGCTTCTTCGGTTTTGCTTTCTTTATATTCAGCTTTCCTTGCGGCAAATTCTCCGTAGCTGTCTATAACGCAGTTTGCAATAGCCATATTCTGACTTTTGAAAGCGTTAAGGCTTAAAAGCTTCATAACATTGTTGCGGATAAACTGAGGTTTACTTGTTATCATATTGTTTGGCTGTGTTTCATCAACGCACTTTTCAAACTGCCTTACGACTTCCTTGTAAAAAGCGTCCGTACCACGCTTGAGGTCTGTTGTCTGCTCAACATGAAGCTCAGACGCATACAATAAACAGCCTACAACATAACGGTCCATTTTACCCATAATGTCAATACGGTCCATAGATTTCTTGTAAAATCCCATTTCACGACTCAGCTCGCCGATAATGGTACCGTTACCGTTTTTTCTGTACCAGAGATACGGAGTATATTTTGCGTAAAGGTCAAAATCAATCTTTGTCATTCCAACAGCCGCTGCTGCCGTTACATTTTTTACACCGAAATAATTATACGCAGTCGGAAAAGCCGCAAGCTGTTTAATTGCCGCGCCGGGATTAAGTAACAGCTTTGCGCCCATAAAATTGCCCTGCGCCTTCTGAAGCCATGTATTGTCAAGTATTTCGGGTGCGTTTTGCAAATCGGCCATAAGCTTCTCAATATAATGCTCCGCTGACTCTCCGAATTTTTCTTTTATTGCTTCGTGCAGTGTAACATCACCGTTGCCACTGTTATATACACGCTTAAAATTCTCAATGGGAATTAACAAGCCGCAGTATTCGGATGCTGACTGAACCGACTTTGTAAAAGTTTTAAGCACATCATTAATAACAATAGGGTCATATGACCTTGTACGCTGTTTTGTAAAACTTCTGTTTTTCATTCTTATATCATTGAACTCGGCTTCAAAGTTTTTCTCGTAGTGCGCACCGTCACTATAAACCCACAACGGAAAATAATTCTTGACTGTCGCAATCAGCTTGCCGTATTTCGCCATACTGACCTCATTGATATACTGATTAAGTATGGTATTATACACCTCGCTTATTGCGCCTGCAAGCTCCGAAAGCATTTTATTATTTTCAACATACTGCTTAATTGCTCTTAAGTCAGCTTCACTAAATCGCACCCTGTGCGACTTAGTCATTCCGTCACGGCCGAGATTCATCATATCAAGGTCAGGAATAACAGTATAGTGGTTGAAGTTTTCATTTACAAGGTGTCTGTGGCCGTCAGCCTGTCTGTCAGTCAGATAAATTGCAAGGAGCATACCCTGACTTACCTTTACACGCTTACCAGTCTTTTGTTCCTTGAAATTGAATTCCGTAACGTCATCTCTCTGTAAGCCTTTTATTTCGCTTTTGCTGTAGCTTGAAGTAACAGCCTGCACTCTGACAAAACATTCCTGCATAATTCTCGTACGCTTTTTATCTCCCTCGTGGAGTTCCGACATCACTTGACTTATAACATAATCATCGTGATAGCCTGTTAATACTCTTCCAAATCTTTTCGGGTCAAGCTGAGTTGCAAGAAATTTATTTTTCAATGTTCTGAATATTCCTGCCGCAACATTTACTGCAGTATTGTTAAATCGCTGAACGTCCTTTTTGTACTTCACGCTTTCGGTTTCGGAAATAGCACGGTTCGCCGCTTCCTGCACCGACATTTTCTGACCGTCAAGAATAATTTCAACTGCGCTTCGCAGGCTGTTGTCAAGTTCCTGCATTGCTTCATAAATATCAATAAGGTCATCAGCTGACAATTCATAGATATTTTTACCGCTGAGATTTTCGCTCAGATATTTTAAAACTTCAAGTGTTCCCTCTCTGAAAGCAATTGAATCAACGTCAATAAATGCGTACTTCTTTTCTTTGGAATCGTCTTTTGATTTAAGACTTTCATAAGCAATTGTCAACTCGTTTACTCTGTCACCGATTTTTGCAATGTTTTTCCACTCTCCGTAATATCCGGGCAGAGCTTTTTTCTTGCCGTTCTTATATGTACCGGGGTCTGCAGTAAACGAACTGAGCACATCAAGTATCGGCTTTTTCAGTACTTCGGGAATATACTCGTTGTTGTTTGCTTTGCCGTCAAGCTTCTTTGTCATACGGTCAAGCATTCTTCCGAGCTTTTCACGATATACCGTTTTTGTACGGTTTTCGTTGTACTGATCTCTTATGGTTTCATATCCCATATTGAGAATAATGGTTTTAGCATCAAGCGAGCTTTTTAACTTATCAATCTGTGCTTCATATCTCAGTCTTTGCTTGTCGCTCTTATCTGTGATTTCAGACATTCTCCTGCGCAGATTTTCAATCATCAAAATTCTTTTACTGCGCTCTGTCTTTGCTTTATCGCTGTAGCTTTCAACCTTCGCCTTTAAAAGTGCTCTTTGCTCCGCTGCAGCTTGCTCCTTTGCCTTTGCAATTTTGCGGATATATTTTCTTTCCGTCTTGCTGTCGGCTACTGCATATTTTGCCTTTGCGTTTATAATCTCCGTTGTGACGTCAAATGCCATTTCTATTGCCGCTGTATCAATGTTTTCACCGTATCCGTCTGCATAATGATTTACAAACCTCGGCTGCAAAACATTGTTCACAAGGTTATCAAGCCATTTAAATCCGCTTAATTCGTCTGCATCGTCAGTAATAAGACTCATATAATGTTCTTCGACAAATGCGATTACATCATTAATGTATATTACTTTTCCTCGTGGATTATTGCGTTCAAGTGCAACATTCACCTTACCGAACATCTTATTTCGGTATCTGCGTATTGTGTCATATTCCCACTTTACATCACTTTCGGCATATTCGGGAATAACAAGAGTCTTACCGCTGAGATAGCCGAGAATATCCTCACGCTCCGATTTCATAGCTTCTTCATCAAGCCAACCGCTCAACATCAGAGCGTTCTTACAGTCGTCGACAAGCAGTTCAAGCTCTCCTGCAAAGTCGGCAACGCCCTTTTCCATACGCTCAATATGCTTTCTGATTGTCTGTGCAAGCTCCTCATCAAAGCCTTTGTTCAGCTTGCGTGATATGTCATATCTGGTCATAAGCCTGCGAGCGGCAAGAAGATATGCTTTATCGTCAAGCTTTACGTCACTTGACTGCTTTATTGCAGTTTCGGCAGTTTTTGCAGCGTGGTTATAAACAGCCGTAAGCGCAAAATCAGGATTGTCCTTTACTGCTCGTTCAAATACCGACTGCTGAATATATCCGTCCTCGTCAAACAAATCACCGTCAGCAAACATTCCGTCATTGATTGTATCATCAACGGCAAGCTTTATTTCGGAAATGTCTCTTCCAGCTTTTTGATTATCTCCTTCTCCGTCTTGGAACTGTTCAGTATATCCGTAATTTTTGAAATAGCTTGGTAATACTGCTCTTTCTCCATAGTCCTTTTGACCCTTAGAATAGTAAAAATCTTCTGCTCTGTAGGTTCTGACATCTTTTTCGCAAGATTGAACATATTGAAATAAAGATTGAAGTGTTTCTTTGTTTCTTCTGTAATTTTCGTATTCATAAAATACAACCTCCTTTAAGTCCGTTGTTTCCGTTTCGTTAGCTGCATTTATCGCAAGTACACAATATATTTCAGGTTCTGCAAATGTGCCGCCTATAAGGATTATTTTATTATTTACTTCGACAATTCTTGAACCGTCACCCAGAACATTATCCGTTCTACGAGTAATTTTGCTGTCCAGTTCATTAAATTTTTCTCTCAAAAGAATTCTGTCTTCTTTGGTAAATAACCGATATGTCCATCCACGTTTATTATACACTTTAATTTCTTCATCATCAAGAGCTGTAAGGTCAGAATAATCAACTATTGTATCATCTTTTGAATAGCGAATATCAACAGAATAATTGATAAATCTTTTTGATAACGGTATAACATTGCCTTTGTCATCGTAAGTGATTGGTTCAGAAGATTTAATTTGGTTTGAATTAAATACAACATAATCAGTTGTTAATCTGGACAAATCATCATAGCCTACACCATCTGAAATGTTTTTGAAAATAACACCATCATAACGGTGTTTTTTAGCATATTCAGCCCATTCGTATGTATCCATTTCTTTGCCGTCAAATGTTATACTTGCATAATTTTGTCCGTTGCAATCTATAACAAGAGGCTTATTGATTTTTAGATAAACTGAATATAGAATACTTCCGTATCCGCCTGCGTTATCTATATCATCATTAAAGAAATGTCCTGCTTGTTCATCATACTGCCTTTTAAAAACGGTAAAATGCTTATATTCTGTATCATACCATTTCATTTTATCGTTCCAAGTAGATTTTTCTTGTTGATTAGTAGTACCGTGATAAGCTTTGATAGTATACCCGTTTTCCTTTGCCGCCTCATCAACAAGCTTCTGCGCAGTTTCAAGGTCATTGTTCTTTACGGCTTCAAGGTATTCATTGTCGATTGTATCATCTTTTGAAAATCTCAAGTCACTGCGTTTCTCGCCGTTCTTATCAACATACTCCGTATTAATTGCTTTCTGCGTTACCTCTGCACGGCTGTTTTCATTATTTGAATCATACTCATACATCGGCACACCAAGCTCTTTTAACGCTCCCTTTAATGCTTCGTGAGTGTCAGCAGGAATTACCGCCGCTTTCACTTCATCAAAGCCGACTGCTCTGTGCGGCTTTGCTTCAAAATACCTTGTAGGCAGATTCTCAATTTCTGCCTTTGCCGCAAAGAGTTTTTTAACAGTGCTAATTTTGATTTTGTCGTGATACTGTTTCAGATAATTGTATACACCGTTAACATCATTTTTGCTGTTAAATGCGTTAACAATGTTGTTGCTTGCAGTAATAAAATCATTATTATAGTTTCCGCTGGCGGCAACCTCTTCTATCAACGGCTTAATAAGGTCTGATATTCTTTCATTCTCGGCTTCAAGCTCTTCCTCTGTCATAGGCACAATTTTATTCCTGTTACCTTTTATTTCGTCAATGCTGCCAAGTTTTTTCGCTCCGATTGATTTCACATAAGCCACTCCGCCCGAAAAAGAACTGCCTACCTTACTTCTGCCGGCTTTCATTGCCATAACAACGTTTTCAATGTTGTACTTATAGTGTGTCTTGCTGAAAGGCTTTCTGTTGCCGTTCTCATCATACGGGTCAACATCATCACGCACAATATATTCTTCTCCCAGAACACCGGAAGAAAGAAGTTCATCAATATAACTGCTGAACTCTTCTTTGTACTCTTCTATAGCGTTATTAACAGCTTCAGTCATTGAACCCTCAGTCTGCTGAACATTTCCCTTTGCATACTCAATAGCATAATCAAATTTTTCTTTCAGCACGCTGTAAAATTCTTCTGATTTTGCTAAATCAAGAATCTCGTCTGTTTCTTTAATATGTGCATTTGCTATTCCTTTCAGACTCGCATTATCTGAATAAGCTTTAAATAACTCGTTGCGGAATTCTTTATCGTTTACAAGCCTGTCAAAAGTGCAGTCATTATTTCTGACAAATTTCTTTACAGCTCTTGAGCTGAACATCATTATGTCAGGCTGTCTGTCACGCAATACAGGTGTTGCTTTTATGTTGTTTTCCTTCAAAAATGCTTTTCGCACTTTTATATCATCTTCGAATCTGTATTTGATTTTCTGAATATCAGAAGTATCAAACATATTCGTTTTAAGCTCATTCACGCTCATATCTAAACGCTCGGCAAGTTTTTTCATTGCTTTTTCGTTTAGTTTGAATTCAGTTTTCGGGTACATACTGGTCCATGCATCACGGCTGTAAACGCTGTTACGTCTGTCAGCTTTGGGATCAATTGTATTTCGGTCAAATATAAGACTTATTTCTCCGAAATCGCTGTGAACATTGTCAGCCTTATCAATAGCAATACTGGGCGCAGGAATACCCTGACCGTCAAAATCGCTTATCATTTTAGCAAGTTTTTTCGCACTTAGATTATGTACTGCGACTAAATCACGGTTTTCGTCAATAACATCGTCAACAGAATGCTTGACATTGTTATTATTTTGTGGTATTGTTTTAGTAAAAGAACTATTGTTAAAAATGCTCAACCACTCATGCAGTTGAGGATTAACTTGCAATAGGTCTTTTTTTGTATATTTTACTACTGCTCCATATTTTTCAAATAAACTTTTTATATAACGCTTTTTATAATCAAATGCAGTTATAATCAAATTATAAGCCTCGAATTTATAGTTCATATTCTTTACTGTGTTTGGCTCTAAACTAATTAAAAGTTGTTTATTAATATCATCTTTTATAAAATGACTTAATATTTGAATCCTACCATTATCAGTAATAATTAATGCATCCGGATTTTCAATATAATCATAGATATTCTTTATAAGATTATCTCCTAAATGATGATAATGATATTTTTGTCTGTCATAAATTCCGTCAGAATTTTTAGATAAATATATTGAGTCTGTTCGCATTATGATAGGTAAGTTTTTAATCTCGCATTTATTAGTTATTATTTCAGGTGTTATGTGTGAAACTGAAGTATATGGATTATCTCTTATAAACTCCTTTATTTTGTTTTCATCAGATGAATTTAAGTTTTTGATTACATCACTAACACTATATTTAAGTGACGACACACCCTCATGGGTGTTATTTTTTTGCTCTGTTTCCGTATTTTCCGCTGCGCTTACTCTCTGTTCGTTGAGCTTCCTTGTACTTTCAAACGCTTTTTCAAGCCTTACTGCAAGCTCATTGAGTGCATTAATATCGTCAATCCATGGCTGTGCCTGTTCATTATGTGCCTGTACACCTACGCCCTTAATAAAGTCATACGCCGCCTTTGCAATTTTCTTCAGTGCACTTACAACTTTTTGACGAATAGTTTTGTTTTCTTCTAAGCCTAATGCAGTAATAATTGCTTTTTCATTTGTCGCAATTGCCATTACAGTTTGACAAACAAGTTCTTCTAATGCATCATCATCCGATTTTATTTTCCACCTTTTTTTAATATCATATAGCATAAAATCAATATTTTTACCATTTGCAACAAGGTAGTTTGTAATAAAGGAACATAAAGCATAATATTCTGCAGGATTATCCTTCCTGATTCCATGAGTTGCTTCGTGAAGTGCTACAGAAAGCATATAGCTGTTATTAACCTCTGCATTTATGTATATTTTTCCGTCGCAATAAGCACCATTTGCATTGTCTTCTCCAAACTTTTCCACCATTTTATTTGTGAGAATAATTTCTCTGCCCGCCTTTTCAGCAAAAGCCTGCATCACTGTAAGCTGTTCATCATTCACCTTTACACTCTGCTCCGAGCCAGGTTCAACAGATACCTTACTATTTATAGAGTTACTCTCACCAGGCATTCTTATCTTTTGAGCCTTATTAGTATCGTCCTCATTTGCAATGTTAAAATCGTTGTTTCCAGACTGGACAGCAGAATAAGCAACTCCTCCACCAAGGGCACTAATCTCACTTGTATAATTACCGCTTGCCTTTACACTGTCATAAGTTACACCCATTTTGCCGAGATAGTATAATTTTTCAAAATTCTTTGAATACTCTGCAATATCTGCTTTATTCCCTTTTGATTTGCTTCTTTTTACATAATCCTCATACTGCGACAAATACACTCTTGCGCCGATTGTATCAAAGTTTTTTGCATAATAAAAAAGCTGATTGAAGTACGGAACAGAAGTTATGACGTCATCTGCGTTTATCAGATTTCCGTTATTAGCAAGCAATATTACATTGTTATCTTCAACGCCAAAATCCTTTGCACTGCTCTGAATCCCTACAATATTAAGTCTTCCGCCTGAGCGTGTTTTTACTGCTATCCCGTGAGGGTAACTCTCTCCGAAAGCTTTTGTATCGGTGTATTTCACCTCACCTTTGTTTGACGTTTCAGTGGTCTTTCTCTCTCCGTTCAATTCAAAATTACGGTTAATTATTTCCTGTTTATCAACGTTTTCAATAGTAAAATTATCTATCGGTTTATCTTCGATGCAAAGCACCATAAGATTACCTACGTCAACGTGACTGACCTTATCTGCACCCTTTTCTTTAACTACCTTTTCAAGCGACTTTGCAAGATTTTCAGTCTTTGGATTTCCGCTTTTCTTGCCCTCTTCAATAAGAGCATTGACATCAAAATCGTCACGGCTCATTGCTTCTCTGCCGAACTGTGATACTGTTTTTGGTTTTGATACTTTGTTTTTTACTTTATTTCCGATTGCATTAAGTGCAACCGTTCCGCCGCTCATTACACCGCCGCTGATTGCGCCTGCGGCAAAGCTCTGTCCCAACTGAGAAGCAAAATCAAAGGCAATCTGCTTTCCTGCCTCTTCCTCGCTGTAGCCCTGTGCAATATAATTCTGATACTGCAAGGCAAGCTGTGACATATCTCCGTTTATAATCTGGTCTGTTATAGCGTTGGTAATGTCGGTTAAGCCTTCTTCAAATCCTTCGGTTTTCATTTGATTTGCAACAGCCCAGAATACCGATTCTGTTCCCTGTTTTCTTAAATCTATAAGCTTATCAAGAGAAATTTTTTCAAAGACAATTTCCGCTGCACCTGCCGCTGCACCTGTCCACAATGCACTTTCAAGACTGCCGCCGCTTTTTATAACGTCATTTGCAGAAGATACTCCTGCCGAAGTGCCGGCAAGTGCAAGGCTCATTGCTTCACCGCCCGGAAGTGCAAGCAACGGCATTCTTGCAAGGTTATCTCCTATACTCATTGTTGTATTGTATAAGAATTTGCCGAGTCCGTCCATATTCTCGCTGACTTTTTCACGGATAACCTGAGATTTTGCAACATTAGTTGAATCGGGATTGATATAGCCGTCACCGCCGAAAGCCTTGTCAATTCCTGCACCTGCGTATTTTACAGTGTCCTCAATCAAACCGTATGTATTTAAGCCCATACTTGCAAGCGAACCGAGTACCGGATGTTCTTCAGAATAGTCAGTTAATATTTGATTTTGTTCTGCTGTTTCCTGCTCTTCACGCTCACGCTTGTAATATTTATATAGCGTGTCCTTGTTTTTAAGTGAATTGAAATCTTTTCTTATCTGCTCTTTTTCATCATATGATAATTTATCAATATAATCATATGCATCCTGACTGCTTTTATCCTTTAAATCCTTTCTGCTATGTCCCGTAGTGCCAAGCATTTCCTTAAGCTTTTCATACTTTTCAAGATAATAATATTTTTGCAAAATATCTTTGGAGTTCTTGTCATTTGCAATTACGTCATCATATTCAGCCTTTTTCTTTTCTTCATATTTTTTCTTGTCAATAAGTGATTTCAGATCTTCCTGTCTATCTTCAATCTCTTTCAATCGGTTATAGCTTGATTCTTCATCCCTGCTATTATAGAGAGTATTGTACTCCTTTGTGAGTGAGTCATATTCTGACTGCAAGTCAGTACTTGTAGCTTTTTCATCGGCTGTATTTTTTAACCATTCACGTTCCTCATCTGATAATTTATTGTTACTCGATTCTGTTTTAAGTTTATTATAATCGTAGTCCTTATATTTATCAGAATAAAATTCATTTCTCTTTTCTACAATTGCAGAATCAAACCATTTCTTTTTCCAACCGTTATCAGTTTTATCGTCTACTTTTTCCGCTTCTGATTTAAACTGTTCGTAACTGTAATCTTTATATTCGTTCTCATACTCTCTATATTTATCTGCTTCAGTTGTGATTTTACCAACCGGCGAAAGTGCAGCATTTCCAACTGCTGAAATTTCTTCTGAACTTGGCAATCCGCCTGAATTATCAAGATCGAGAATATACTGTTGTTTTTTCTCGTCTTTTTCTGTTTTTATCCCTTGTTTCGGATTTTCAAATGCATTCTGTCCGAATTCAGCAAATTCCTTTGTATTTTTAACGACCGACTTCTTTTTTTCTTCAGCTTTTTTATTATTTGAAGAGGTAGTTTTTGCAGTATTCATTTTTATAATATTATTTGTGGAGGAAATTGTTTCTTTTCCTGTAATAATATCTCTTATGCTTCTTTCGGAATTATGCTGAACATCAAAATTTCTCCTCTCATACCCTGTTTCTCCTCTCCCGGTAAAAACTGTTGTCATTCCGCTGTGTTCGCCGCTGTTGCCGAAATTATCCTTACGGTATTTTTTACTGTCCTGTCTGCCTGTAATTATATCCTTTAGTGTACTCATAACCTACTCCTTAATCATCAAGAGATAATCCATACTTCGCAGATAAATAGCTTACATCTGCTGAGCTTAACTGGCCCATATTATGACCTTGTATAATAGTTGATTTTATCCAGTTTTTATTATTCATCTTATCAAGTCCCATTGTAATAGCATAACTGTCAGCAAGCTCACTGTTATACGAGCTACCGTCGCTTGTTATTCCGAGTTTCTCATATAGATAATCACGTTCATCATCATTCAAGTAACCCTCTCTGTACTTTGTGTCAATATATGTTTGTGCATAGACGGTATAATTTACAGCACCGTTTTCAACGTAGAGTTCACCCGGTTCTTTTTCATCAGTACCCGGTGCAAAATCTTCTTTACTTACACCCATACTGGCAAGAATTGCATTTGCATTTTCTGTTTTTCCTGCATTTTCTTTATTTTGCTGTTCCTCTTTTTCTTTTGCAACTCTTGCGTTGTATTCATCCTCCGCTTTCTGATATGCAATCTTCTGCTGATTTTCAAGCTCCTGCTGAGCAAGCTGTGCCCTGTTATCAGCACTCTGGGTATTGTACAAATATCGTTGAGTATCAATGTTTCTTGCATTTTCAAGGTTGCTTTGTGCTGATGAAAGCCTTGTACCGTAAATGCTTGCCTTATCAGCATTCTTCTGAACGTCACTCTGGCGGTCTGTTGCATATCTGTCATACAGATAATTGAGGAAATTCTTTTTATCTCCTACTGTATCTCTGTATCTGCTATAATCCTTTTCCGACTGCGTACTGTATATGTTTACAGCATTTGCAAGCTGATTTTCTCTTCCTGTGTTCTCCATTGCCGCAAGATTCTTGAACTGAGGAATAGCGTCAGTTACGTTCTCCATATACGAGTTATACACTTCGTCCGATACCGTATCCGCATATGTGGGATTGTAGCCGTTTGCAAGCGTTTTTGCCGTTGCGCTGCTCAAAGCTCTACCCTGCTTTGCATTCTCGTTGTATTCCCTGACATATGCCTGATAGTCGGGGTCCTCAGCTGTATTATAGTTAAATCCCCTGCTGCTAAGGTATTTGTTGATTGCCTCGTCAAGCTTCTGATCCGCAATTCCGCCTGTGTATTCACCCGGTACGGCGTAGCTTTCGCCTGCTTTTAATGCCGCTGCGCTGTTCTGCGTTTCCGCACTTTGTTCAGCAGAAGGAGCAGCGTTCATAAGCTCGTTATAGAGTTTTTCTTCATCATAAACCGCCATTACTGTACCTCCTTATTTAATCTTGCTGTATAAGTAGTCATAATAAGCCTGATTCTGAGCCTGACTGCTGTTTATGCTTGCCTGTGTATCTGCCGACAATGTATTATGCTCGTACTGCTGTTCAGCAAGAGAACGAATGTTTGCAAGGTTACTGCTTGCCGCACTCATCTGACTCTGCCACTTTGCAAGCTCGTTCTGAAATTCGCTCATATCAAGGCCTTTGCTTGTGCTGTATTTGTTCTCGTAATAGGTCATAAAGTCATAATTATCCTGTACAGTATCTCTGTAACGCTGATACTGAGTATCATCAAGCCCCTGCATCACGCTGATTTTATTGAGCGTGTTTTCCTGCTCCTGACTCCAGCTCTCATAAGCTGACTGTTTCAGAGCAGGAATTTTCTCCTGAAGCTCGTCCATATAGCTGTTATAGGCCTTCTGTCCTGCCGCCTGTGCATAGCTGTTGGTATAGCCGCCCGTGTTTGCCGCATAACTGCCCTGAACATTTTCCTGCTGTTTTGCACCCTCACGCTGATATTTTGATTTGTACTGCTGATATTCACTGCTGTTATCGGCACTCCAGTTAAATTCATTGTTGACATACTTATCTGCAAGCTGACTGATATTGCTTGCATAGTTGCTTGTATAGCCGCTGTTTACGGCTTTTTTATATTTCTCGGCATAACTATCCGCCTGACGTCTTGCTTCCAATGTAGCCGCACTGTCGGCGTAATTCGGAGCTGATGTTGCAACTCTGTTGTATGTATTTGTTGCGTCCTCAACCTGTTTTGTGCCGTAAACGTTATAAACATATCCCATTAAATTTCACCGCTTTCACTGTTATTTGAAGTCTGAATACTGCTTAAAAATTCCTCGCTCATATTGTCACCGTCAAGGTTATAGACGACGTTTACAAGTGCGTCATATAAATCGTTTATATATCTGCGTAAAACGCTGACGTCATTTGTTGACGGAGGAGGATCAAGTTTTAAAACTGCCATTATCTCACCCTGCTTCCCTGTGCATACTCAATTGATATTCCGTAGATGTTGCATTGTCCTTTGCCCTCAAACCTTAATCGCAGATAATCCGAACGTCTGACTGCAACGGGTATCATCTGCGGTTTTTTCCTGTCATAACGGATTGTACGAAGCTCCCTGAATCCACTGTCCTCTTCGAACTGAGCATAAACTTTGATTTCCGTATTCTTTTCGCACTTAATGCCTATATTTATACGGCTTATGTACTTTGCGTTGAAATCGCTGTCGTAAAGGTCGCCTGTTTCACAACTCCAGTCAAATTCACCCTCACGCTCATATTCTGAACTGTCGGAAATCAGATTGTGACTGTCGTCGGGACACATAATATATCCTGTGTTGCCGTCAATGTAATACATTGTGTTGTTATATGTAACGGCACTTAACATCTGCGTGTTGTCTTCTTTATGCCATAGTCCTGTTTCCGTATCAAAAACAAAAAGCTCATATTCTCCGCTGTCGTTTTGTGCGGAAATATAATACTTATTGTTGTGTCTGCCTGCTACTCCGTTTCTGTATTTAACATCACCGAAAGCATCTTCTGAAATCACTTCGGGCTGACTTCCGGGAGAATAACGGCACACGCCTTTAGTTGAAAGGTAGTACAGTACTCCGTTAATCCACACAACGCTTTTTGCGCTGCCCTTCTGAACACCGAGAACGTTATATGTTGCAAGCGTGTAGTTGCTCGGCTTTGTGCCGTAAATTTTCAGCACCCAGTTTTCTTTGAAGAATATTACGCTGTCGTTCTGCCTTGCAATTCCGGTAAAGTCGCCCTCACTACCTACAGTCATAGCGTAGCTGTCTGTTGCTATACCGTCGCTGTACGCCTGCCAGTTTGTACAGTCGCCCTGCTTGCATGCGTAGATTTCGTTATTCTCGGAACTGCAAGTCCATAGCCTGTTGTTGACTTCAATGCATTTGTCAGAGTCTGATTCGGGCTTTACTTTCTCAACTGCAATTGAACCGGCATACGGAACACTTGATTCAATAGAAGATTTTATGATAATTCCGTCACTCGAGCCTGATATGCCATACACTTTAAATGTTTTATCATTCAAATTTTCATAATAATCTCCCCACAATTCATCTTTGTCTTTATTTTCATCGGTAATCGCTTTATTTTTTTCCATTGACGTGATTTTTATGAAATCACCGACTTTTATATTATGTTGTAACTCATATTCATGACGTTCTGCGAAAGAGCTTATTTTTGTATAATAATCTTCAATTTTTACAAATCTTCTGATTTTATCTTCAATATAAACTCCGGTTTCAGGAGCATTTTCGATTGCAGTACATCTGTATAACACGCTTGGCAAACTATGTACACTTTCTACTGTATCTCCGACTTTTATATTTTTAAAAATCGTTTCATAATGAAACGTACCGTCAGACTGCTTTTTTTGAAAAGACAAGTCTGAAAAATCAATGTAATGTTCTACTATACAATTCACATTTCTTGGTTTTCCGCTCGATTTAAAATCAACCTTTTCTATAGCACATTTTTCATATACGTAATCGTACTTGTCGGTATATGTCTTTTGGTTAACATTTGAATTGTTGCAATTAGAATTATCATTTACTACGTTAATTTCTTTAAAATTCTTATTTGCAATACTAAACACTAAGTTATCCGGCAAAATCACAACATTGTTTCCGTACATAACAAGGTTGTGTTCTTTACTTGTATCAATATCTTCAACTGCATAGGTCTGACCGTCATAGTTCAGATTGCCCGACTCATCAATAAAAACAAGACTGCCGTTTACCGCAAGCAGATTGCTTATTACTTTTTTATCTGTTACAATTCTCGACCTCTGTTTTCTCGACCTTAACTGAGGGTAATCGTCGCCGCAGAGGTTTTTCATATCCTTGAATTCTGTATAGATACTTGTGCTGTTGCTCGAAACTCTCGAAAATCCTGTGTTTACGGTCCTGTTGAGTCCTCTGAATATGTTTATATATGTCTTAGATTTCCGTATTCTTCTAAGCTGTGGGAGCATTATAATCCCTCCTAAATGTGGAAGTTATATCTTTTCTTCTGCGGATGCGTTCTGTACCAGAAGGCACGTAGCTCCATAAACGTATTGTTATACAGCGCACTGCTGTTTTCGTAGCGTTCGCTGTCCTCGTACTGCATATCAATCTGACTTATGCAGTACTGCTGATAAATATTGTCATAGGGTGCAGGCGCAAGAAGCTCCCTGTCCCTGTCAGTTTCAAGGTTATAGTTGCCGTAGGTTGTTGCAAGCTCGTTGTCGCCCTGTCTGCCGCTTATTATGTTGTAGATTATGTTCATCTCAACACGGTTGATGTCGGCTATAATCTGTTCATCCGTAACGTCATAGCCGTTTTTTATCTGTCTTACATTTTCAATTACTTCGCTGATAGTCATATTCTCACCCTTAAAAGCAATACGGCGATGACTTCCGCCACCGCCGTACCGTAAAATTATGGAGGTACAAAATGCACTCTTGTTATTGTGTTTATGCGCTGAATACGCCTTTTGCTTCGGCTTCGGCATATTGTGCACTCATTCTGTCCTGAAGGTCAAGGGCAATTGCTTTCTGTTTGTTTGCGTTGTCAATTACCTCTTTAAGACTGCGTTTAACCTGTACAGCCTCACCCTTCGGAACAATGTTCTGCACGCCGTTAATGGAAACCTCTGCATTTTTGTTACTGCGGAGAGAACCCATATCAAGGTAAAGGTCAACAAGCTCCTCACCCTTTGCGTTCGCTTCTTCAACAATTTTCAGAAGTCTTTCCTCTTCCTGCCTTTTCAGGTCGGTTGACTTCCTGAAATTATCATTCTCAACAGTCTGCTTTGTAAGCACGGCTATCTGATTTTTCATATCCTCATAGCCGCTCATCAGCTGTTCAAGCTGTTCTTTCGGGATTTCTACAGTTTCGGTTTTTGCGGCTTTTTTAGCCGCAGTTTCTTTTACGTCCATTCTACCGTCCTCTTATATTTACTTACATAGTCTTCCGACTCGTTAATGGTTGCTTTCAGTGTCTGTGTATTAAGCGTACTTGCACTCTCAACTCTGACAATGCAAGGCTCGCAGGTGATTCCGATACCGTGAGTTGTTTTCCAACCCTGTGTAGCTCTCTGGTTCAGAGGGTCAGCCGTTCCACCGCTGCCGAGCGGCTTAATAATTGTCTGCATACCCTCGCCCTCAATTTCAAGCGTTTTATATGCACCCTTTGCAATAACAAGCGTTGAGTAAACGTCAATACCTTCTGCGCCTTCACCCTTGAACACCTTTGCATATGTGCTGACAACAAATCGGATATTGCCGATCATACCGATTTCACCCTTGTAAATTCGGGTATCCTGATTGTATTTCACGACATTAATGAATTCGGGATCTCTCATAATGTCGTACTTTACATTCGGGTGAATAATCGCAACATAGCTGTCACCGATAGGCTCTGCGTTCTGATTTTCAAGGAAATTTAACGCTCTGAATATTGTGTCAACTCTCAGCTTTGACAGCTTTGTAATTCCATCTCTTGTGAGTACTTCTTCAACTGTACCATTGGAAGCAACAGCCGGAGCATAAATAACCTGTGTGCCGCTGTTAAGTACTCCTGCGTCAATTTCTTCAATCGTTCTACCTGCCTGACTCGAAAGCTCTTCGGCATCATGAACGAGAATATCGTCACGGCTGACAAAGCTTGCCCAGTCGGTTGTCGGCGTATATGCGCCGTACGGATTCACGGGCACTTCAATATAGTAGAAGTTCATCACGTTACCCTTTGGAGTAACGCCCTCCTGCAAGGGTGTTGTTGCTGTCGGGTACGGAGTCATACCTCTTATGTTGATAACATTGCCGCTGTGCTTCGGGAACGTTTGTTTCTCTCCAAACTGCCCGTGAACGAGCTTGCCGGTATAATTTTTCTGAAACACCTTCGAATAGAACTTCGCCTGCTCAGGTGTAAAGGTATTTCCCGATGTATCAATTGTGTTGCCGTATGCGTTTACAACATAGCCGTTTGAACGGTTAACGCCGCCTGCGTCTACCGTAACGTCCGGCTCGACAAAAAGGTCAATAATAATATTTCTGTATGCTTTCATTTCTCTGTCCTTTCCGAACAGCACTATCTCGGAATATGCGCTGTTCCGTTTTTAACTTTATTGAGAAGGACATCAAATTCTTCGTCGCTCATATCGCTCACACTCTTAGGCTGCGCCGGTGCAGAGTGCGAATTTGCGTTCTCTGGCGGTCTGCTTCCGTTTGCTGCGATATTCTTTGTTACGGCACTTATAGCCGCCTTGGCCACTTTGTTGGTTGTGTTGTTGCGGATTTCATCTGCATGCGCAAGCTCATACGCATATGTAAGGTCGAAAATCTCGTCATTCCTGCCGCTTTCCTTGTTTCGTGCTTCGTTGCGCTGTGCAATAAAGTCAAGTGCGGCGCAGAATTTCGGATTTTCAAACTCTGCCTGCAAATTGAAATCAGGGTACATCTGCTGCGTGCTCTTTGCAAGGTTATTAAGTCTTATATCAAGCTCTCCTGCCGCTTTCTCCCTTTTAAGTTGATTTAGCTCCTGCTCTAAAGCAGACTGCTTCTGATTCTCCGTGTAACGGCTCTTCGCTTCATCGGTTGTAATACCGTCGTTAAGAGCCTGCTGCTGCCACACGTCCTCATCATTCTCAACTGCCTTTAAAAGTGCCTCAAGGTCGTTGCCGTCCACCTGCGGATATTTAAGCGAAAGAACCTTTAAAATCTTATCTGTCGACTCGGCTTTTGACTTAAGCTGTGCAATTTCGTTATCACGATTATGCATTCTGTCACTTACAATTCCTCTGACACGTCTGTCAAAAGAGTCCTTGTACTTGCCTTTTATAAGATTTTCAAATTCATCCTCTCTCTGATTTTCCGCTTTCTGTCCTTCGTTTGTGCTATCATCATGATTTGCCGCTGCGGTATTATTCTCACTTGCGTGCTTGCTGTCGTAGGCCTCCTGATAACTCTGCATAAGGTCATCAGACAGTCCGAGATCTCTTCCTTTTTTCGCAATGTCACTTCTTACCGCATTGGTATTTTTTGCGGAATCGGTGTTGCTTCCGCTGTCATTACCGCCTGCTGTCCCCGATGCTGCGCCTGCACCTTCGTCAAAAAGGTCAATAATGATTTTTCTGTATTTCTGCATAAGATGCCTCTTTTCTCCCGTCTTTCCGGGGTGTCATACTCACGTCTTTCCGTGGTGTCAGCTTCAAAGTCACCAATCTTCTCAGCGATTAATTAAATTTTATCAGTTATTTTTTTACAATGTCACTACACCGACAAAATTAATTTCTATGCTCTTTTCGTAGTTGCTACTGTAAAGGTAATAGCCGTTTATAATTGCGTCTGTACCCTTCAAAAATTCGTTCTTTGCCTCGTCATTTGCAAAGAGCAAATTAAGCTTTACGTTACCTTTCTCATAATGTTTTACAGCAGTACACATATTCTCACGTTCATAGTCCTCAGCATACTGAAAAAAGCAGTTTGTCAGTGCGCTTACGGCTATGCAAATATCCCTTTTGCTATGTCCCGTAACCTCTAAAATGACCTGTCTGTCCTTTTGCGTGTTGAGATAAATATTTATCATTTCTGCATACCTCCTGCCGGCGGTGCAGTCGGTGTCATACCTGCCTCCTGCGCCGCCGTGCTTGCAAGCATTGCGTTACTCATTTTCAGCTTATTCGTAAGCTCTACAACCGTCTGCTCTAATGTCTGATTCTTCTGAATCATCTTAATAATATTCTCCTTGCCCTCAAAGCTCATCCCCTCAAGTGCAATAAGTGCGGCGTCTGCATTCTGCGGTGCAAACATTCCTGCACCAAACATATCCATCATCATCTGATTGTTTGCAGACGTTGTAAACGGATTTGCTCTTTGAGCCTTGACCTTTATGTCGAAAACCGGTAGTCTCTCGAAAATTTCTTCGGGGTTTCCTTCAAGCGGAATTTCCTGTTTCAGAAGTCCGGAATTGTCAAATTCAACGTACTGCGTTTCTTTATTCTTGCCTTTTATACGGTAATATCTGGGAAGTGTATAAAACTGGCGCATAAGCTCAATAACCATATTGCAGATTTCAACAAAAGCAAAATAGCTCTGCTTGTTTGAATCTCTGCTGATTTTGCCGCCTGCTTCCTGCAAAGCCGCTATTGCGCTACCGCTTGTAACGCCTGCCGCACTTGCGCCGCTGCTTGCGTCATTTGTACCTGTCGTTTCTTTCATCTCGTCAATCAGCGCATTGTACATATTCAGTGCGCCTGCGGCAATATCCTTTGTTTCAAGCGGTTTTATGATATTGTCGCTTATGTTGTCACATTCAACGTATTCTTTGTTGAGGTCAGCAAGGTCCTCTGCATTAAGTCCTGCGCCTGAATTGAACAAGCTCCTCGTTTGTGAATTGACCTTGATATTTTTCAGAATATCAACCTTAAGGCTGTCAAGATATTTCTGCGGCCATCTGCAAATGTCCACCATTGAAAATCCAACGGGAGTATCACGGAGCTTGTACATCGGGTCAAATATAAACGGATACAAGCCGTGTTCGTAAAAACCTTTCGGATAATTTTCAGGTTCGTTTTCGCTTGCAAAAAGAATTTCATCTCCGCACCACTTGCATAAATGCATTTTTCCGTCTTTTTTGTAGTACCAGTCAACAATAACAGCCTTGTCGTGCGTCTTGCTGTCATTGTCGTATGTCCTGTATTCTTCAATTCCCATATTTTCAGTGCCGACATTTTCAAGCTGTGGGTACATCTTCTTGACTTCGTCCGTATCGTAGAGCTTTAGACAGAACAGATTCGGGCTATCCTGTATGTTTTCAATATGTGGTTTCCAAGCAAGACTCAGAATATCGGATTTTACAATTGCAATATCACCTAATCCGTTTTCTTTTGTGCTATCCCACAACACCGCAAACACACCGACGCCACCGATTAACTTGTCGTAAACCTCATCGGAGTACGTATTCTGAAAGCCGTTGCGCTCCAGAACGCACGGTAAAACGCTGTTGAGCACTTCAGCAGTCTGTTCATCATCTTCGGCTCTCGGCAGACAAATTGCTTCTGGGTAATTGTCCATAGCGTCAGCGTGCTTGTTCATAATCACATTAAGGCACTGCGCACCCGTCTTGCGTGATATAATCCGCTCTCGCACGTTTCCCTCGTCATCTTTGTAAACATCGGGAGTATCATTCTCGGTATACATGAGGTTGTAGGTGTCAAAGTTATTTTTATAGCGTATATCATACGTTTTTTTACTTGCAAGGTACTTATTCAGAGTCTGCTTTGCGTTGTCAAGCTCTTCCTTGCCGATAGGTTTCCGCTGCTTTTCGGCAGCGTTTTCCTCGTTTTCCGCAGCGTTTTGCTGTATTTTCGGAGCGTTCGCACTTCTGTTTATGCTGTTTCGCACCTTATGCGTTATGTTTTCCTCGGGTACCGATTCGGTCTTTACCGGTAAAATAACGCCGTTTTCATCTCGTTTCATCTTCATTTTGCTATCTCCTTAAATTAAAAATACTGCTGTCATAATCAAGCGGATTGAAATCCTGCCTGTCACGCAACACGTGCTTTCTCGGGTTTATTACGTTCATCATCATTGCATAACGGCTTTCATCGTAGATGTGATCTTCTCCGTCAGTGTCAATGTCCTCAACGTCTTTTTCGGAATAGACAAGGTTCGGAATTGTGCGGATAAAATCACGGCAAGTCTTAAAAACGTAATACATTGCAATTCCGTCCTTGTCAAAAGCAAGCCTGTAGTGGTACTGCATCTTCCCTGCAATTCTTGCGTTATCTCCCTTTTGAAAATAAACACCCAGCTTTGCCATACTCGAAGCAATGCTTGTGCCGCTGCCGTTGTCGGTAAAGATTGCCGGGTCAGCAACTCCGATAATTTTCCTGCCTTTTAAATTTTCATCATTCTGTTCAATCTGAATTATATCTTTTGCAAGCTCATCAAAGTTTTTTCTTACACCCGTATTCGGCTGATTGAGTTTACAACCGTAATACTCACGTATGCGGTAATATCTTCCGTCATTGTCAACAGCGTGCCAGCCTACTGAAAAAGGCTTTGTAAAACCCCAGTCAAGGCTTCTGATAATTTTCCAACCGCCCGGAATTTTAAACGGCTCGATTACGTGCGTAAAACGTTTGTCCTTATAATGCTCGGGGTCATTTGTAAACTCGGTAAACACCTGTCCCTCAAAGCTGTCCCAACTGCCGTAAAGCAGAGCATTTCGCTCCGCTTCGGGCAAATCCGCAAGTCTTTTAAGATAATCTCGGTCATTATCAAGCAAAATCTTGTTGTCAAATACCGATGACGGGACAAAGATTTTCGATATCCAGAATTTTTCTGTCTGTCCCTCGGGTGTTTTTACAACCTTCTGCCGCCACACCGTCTGTCCGGGCTTGCCGCACGTTACAAATTCCTGCTTTACCCAACCGTGTCCGATTCCGCCGGGGTTGCCTGTTGCTCTGATATACACCTTTGTATCTGGACCGTTTGCACGGTTACGAGATTTAAGGTACGAATACTCCTCATATGTAAACTGCGTCAGCTCATCAAAACCGATAAAATCATACTGCAATCCCTGATATTTGAACTTATCTGCCGTGCGAAACAAGCTTCCGAACTGCACCTTTGCACCGCTCGGGAATGTAAAGGTGTGCTTTGTGTCGTTAAATTTTACTTTCGGACAAATCGCCGTATAATACTGCCTTGCACGCTCGATAAGCTGCTCAAGCTCGGGCACCGTCTTACGCAGAATAAGTCCTCTGTAGTACGGAATCTTATACTGCCTTGCCGCTTCAATGACGAGATAGTCGCTTTTTCCGCCGCCTGCCGCTCCGCCGTAAAAGCCTTCGTCCTCTGCTCGGGAGAGCATAAAAGCCTGTTTCGGTTGCGGAGTCCATATAACCTTACGGCTCATCGCTTTCCTCCGACTCTTCAGGCGGCTCAAGCTCCTGCATTGCAGGAATTTCAATTATTCCGACATTTTCATCATCACCTTGCTGTTCTGTGCCTGTCAGTATCTGCTTTATGTTAAGCAGGCTTTTGCTCAGCTCTGCAATCCTCTTTGTGTCAATCAGCGCATTGTACTGCTTTGTACGAATTTTCCGCTGTATTTTTGTGTTTATGACGTCTGATTCTCCATCTTCACCTTTTATTTCTTTTGACGTTATCGTCTTGTCATCGAACGAAACATAATAGCTTTTGTCAACCTGATTAATCGCTTTGTTTATCTTGTCAATAAGCTTTCCTGCCGCCTTACAGCACCGCTCAATCTCTTTCACCGTCTGATTGACGTCCTTGTCATGGAGCTTATTTACAACCTCGTCAGCCTTGCTTTTGCGCTTCTGCTGACGTTCCTCGCTCCATTTTTCCTCTGCGCTGTGTTTTTTTAAAGTACTGATTTTTACGCCGTATTTCTTTGCTAAATCCGCAAGGCTTATATTTCCGTTGACGTACTCGGCACGGATTTTCGCCCAGTCTGTAGTTATGTTATTGTCGCCCATCCGTACCGCCTTCCGTCATTTTTAATTAAATTTTAGCGTTTTTATTTTTAAATTGTCACCACACCGATATTTGCGGCAAAACAAAAAAATCCGTACAGTCCAAAAACAGCACTGTACAGATTTTCAATTTTGAGATTTTTTTATTTAATTTTTGCGTGAAAACGGTCTACCCGAAGTTGATATAAAGTTCAAGTTTAAAGCTACGCTTTACGGCTTTGATTTTTGACGTCAATTTTTTGTCATTACAAAAAAAATCAGCATATCAATATTATTTTTGCATATAGAAGTTTAAATAAACTCAAATTACTTTTTTGCAATAATTTCCGCAACGGCGCACCCTCGCCAGCAGCCGCAGGCGCAGAAGTTGTCAATATATTCATTACGCTTCTGATTGTTCTTAAACTCAAGACAGAAGATTTTGCCGTCATCATTCGGAGGCTCGCACTTTATCTTGCGCGGTTTGACGTATTCAAAATACGGACACTTTATATTTCCCTCAATGTATTCCATTTCTACCACCACGAAAAGACCGCAGAGTGTGCAGTCTTTTAAATTTATTCAGTTTTTCAATTCTGAAACTCAACAGGCTTGAATTTAAAATAAAAACTTGCTCCCGTTATATCGTTTATGTAGCTTGCAAATTCATCCTTGCAAAAATAATAGCCTTTCGGCGGCTCGATGAGCTGACCTCTCTCAAGCCTTCTGATTTCTTTCTTGCTTGCAGGCTTTACACTCAACTCGGGACGCTTAAGGTTACGGCTTGCCA
>JBJFHX010000184.1:0-7409 GCA_051893995.1 Ruminococcus sp. | reverse complement strand
TTGTTATTATAATAATGATATATTCGGTTGCGTTTGATAGTCAACACGGACACGGAGTGAGTGTCCCTACGACTGTAATACAAACGTTTCCTGTATATCCGTAGGGGACGGCTTCCCAGACGTCCCGAAACGTTACCGATATATCAATCTATAATTCGGGCATCCGTTTTTACCAAAATAACCGACTTTTCCACTCGAATTGCCTGCGGCGGCTCGCCGCTAAATTATAGTTTAGCTAACTTATGGATATAACCTCTGAAAAATACTATCCCTTGTCCTTCGGAATTTTCTTGACCGAAACGGTATCGAGCTCAAACCAGAACGTACTTCCCTTGCCGAGCGTACTGCGCACTCCGTAATGTGCACCGTGTGCGTCAAGAATTGACTTTACAATCGAAAGTCCGAGTCCTGTTCCGATTACGCCGCGCTTGTGCTGTTTGTCAACCTTGTAGTATCTGTCCCAGATATACTCGAGCTTATCCGCAGGGATTCCCTCGCCGTGGTCGGTAACCTCAATCTTCACCTTCTTGTCCTTGACACTCTGCGTAACTATAACCGTCTTGTCCTCGCCTGCGTGATTCACCGCATTGTTGACAAGGTTATAGATTACCTGCGAAATTTTCAGCTCGTCAGCAAACACCCACACATTTTCACTGCTTTCAAACGTGATATTATAACCGTCCTGCTCCTTTAGCTTTGAGTACCTTTCAAAAATATCCTTAACGCTGTCGGTAAGGCAGAAACGTGTTTTCTCAGGCTGAATTGCACCCGACTGGAGCTTTGAAAGGTCGAGCAAATCATTTACAAGGCTTGAAAGACGTGTCGCCTCGTCAATGATAATCTGAATGTTCTCGGGGGTGTTCTCGCCCGGCAGGTCACGCATTACCTCACCGTAGCCGGTAATCATCGTAAGCGGAGTCCTCAGATCGTGCGAAATGTTCGCAATCAGCTCCTGCTGAAGCTTTTCTGTGGCGGCAAGCTCGGTTTTTGCGTAGTTCAGGGTATCGTTGAGCTCCTCAACCTCGAGATAACCTGTTGCGTCAAACTCAACGTCGTAATTCTTCTTTGCAAGCTCCTTAGCCGCACTGTTGGTTTTTGAAATCGGACGTGCTATTTTGCGTGTTACATAAATCGACAGGAACACCGCAAGAATTATAAACACAACCGACACAATGAACATCTGATCCTTGATGATTTCAACCGTATTGCTAAGCGGAGTGATTGACGAAGTCACAATCAGGAAACACTCGCTTGAATCCTTCAGCTCAATTATGTCGGCATACACCATATTCTGCACGTCGCTTGAGCCGCTGCTTGAATAATGAAGCTCTGCTCTGGGTGTATCGGGAGAAGCAAAGCTATGGACAATTTTGTCGAGCTTCTGCTGGGCAATAGTCCTTTCACGCTTGTTTGTAACGCACATATACTGGCCGCCGTTTTCGACAGCACTCTTGTAGTACGAATATACATCGTGATATTCAAAATCAAGCGCAGTTGCAGGGTTGTCGTACTCGCAGTCGTACATCAGCTCAAACAGTGTTGACGATGAATCGTATACATAAACCGAAAGCGAATTGTAGCCTGCAACGTTTTCGATTGTGCCCTGAACGTTCTTGTTTTCCTGAATCGATTTTGAAATTATCGAGGCATTTTTTTCAACCTGCGACGACTTAGTCGTTGTGTAGAAGGACTCAAGGAAGAACGTCTGAAACGCCCACAAAACGACTAAAATTATCAAGCCGTACAGCAAAAAGTAGCACAACAGCTTGAAATTAAGCGGTATATTTCTTCTGCTAATTCGTTTCAAAGCGGTAACCGACTCCTCTCAGGGTTACAATGCATCTGCTGTATTCGCCAAGGCTCTTGCGCAAGAGCTTGATGTGGGTATCAAGCGTTCTTTCGTCGCCGAAGAAGTCATAGCCCCACACCTCGCTGATAAGCTTTTCACGTGTGAGAGCAAGTCCCTTGTTCTTGACCATATAGAAGAACAGCTCGTACTCCTTCGGAGTCATCTCAATTCTCTTGCCGTCGATTGTGACGATTCTTGCGGAAAAGTCAACCGACAGTCCCTCGTAGGTAAACACGTCCTTTTTAACCTGTTCGCCCTGCTCGCCGCCGTTTGAACGCTTGATAACGGCGTTTACACGCATCATAAGCTCCTTCGGAGAAAACGGCTTTACAACGTAGTCGTCGCTTCCAAGCTCAAAGCCGTGGATTTTGTCGTATTCCTCGCCCCTTGCGGAAAGCATAATTATCGGGGTTGAGCGAAATTTTCTGATTTCTCTGCACGCAGAAAATCCGTCAAGTTCGGGCATCATAACGTCCATTATAATGAGGTCAAACTCCTCTTTCCGGCAGATTTCAATTGCCTCCATACCGTCAGTTGCTTCCTCAACCGTGTAGCCCTCAAACTCCGCATATTTGCGGATAATCTGTCTTATTCTGAATTCATCATCAACTACAAGTAACCTGCTCATTTTGTCCTCTCCTTTAGTTTAGATTCTTTATCATTATAAATTCTATCGTGCGAATGTGATAAATTTATGTAATTTTTGAAAAAGTTTTGAAAACTAAATAAATTATACCACACAAATTCCGATATTGAAATAGTGTTGAAAAAGATATATAATAATATTGTTAAATTTTAAACAATAAAGCTTGCAGAGAGGAATTGGCATATGGAAATAAGACGTATAAAAGCCGACGAGGTTACAGCCGCAGTCAGAAAGCTGTTTATGGACTGCAACTACTTTATCGGCAAGGATATTATGAACGCACTTGAAACAGCCTGCGAAAACGAGCAATCGCCTGTCGGCAAGAGCGTTCTGTCGCAGATTATCGAGAACGACAAAATTGCCGCAAAGGAGGAAATTCCGCTTTGTCAGGACACGGGAATGTCGGTGCTTTTTGTAGAATACGGCGACAAGGTGGTCATTGAGGACGGAAGCTTTGACGAGGCAGTCAACGAGGGCGTTCGTCAGGCATATGAAGAGGGGTGTCTGCGCAAAAGCGTTGTGTCTGACCCTGTTTTTGACAGGGTGAACACACGTGACAACACGCCTGCGATTATCCACACGAAGATTGTAAGCGGCAACACGATTAAAATAACCGCAGGCGGCAAGGGATTCGGCAGTGAGAATATGTCGGCAATCAAAATGCTGACTCCGTCCTACGGCGTTGAGGGCGTAAAGCAGTTTATTCTTGACACGGTTTTCAAGGCAGGTCCTAACCCCTGTCCTCCGATTGTTGTCGGAGTGGGAATCGGCGGCACGTTTGAGCGTGCGGCTCAGCTAGCAAAAAAGGCTACATTCCGCCCGATTGACACAAAAAACGAGGACGAGCGTTACGCTGCTTTAGAGGACGAATTATTAACTGAAATCAACAAAATGGGCTTCGGTCCTGCCGGACTTGGCGGAAACACAACCGCAATCGGTGTGAACATTGAAACCTCGCCCACACACATTGCAGGAATGCCCGTTGCAGTAAACATCTGCTGTCACGCCGCAAGACACGCAAGCACAACAATCTGACGGAGGAATAAAATGACTAAAAAAATAACGCTTCCGATTACGGACGAAGATATTAAAAATTTAAAGGCAGGCGACAGCGTTCTGCTTACGGGTACAATCCTTACAGGCAGGGACGCCGCACATAAAAGGCTTTTTGAGCTGATTGAACAGGGCAGGGAGCTGCCGATTGACGTCAAGGGCGAACTGATTTACTATGTCGGTCCTGCGCCTGCAAAGGAGGGCTACGCAGTCGGTCCCGCAGGCCCGACTTCAAGCTACAGAATGGATAAATACGCACCTGCACTGCTCGACCTCGGCTTAAAGGGAATGATAGGCAAGGGCGCAAGGAGCAAGGAAGTTATTGATTCAATCGTCAAAAACAAGTGCGTGTACTTTGCCGCAATAGGCGGAGCGGCGGCGCTAATTGCAAAGAGCATAAAGTCGGAGGAGATTCTCTGCTACGAGGACTTGGGAACGGAGGCTGTACGCAGATACACGGTAGAAGATTTTCCGTGCATTGTCGCAATCGACAGCGAGGGCAACAACGTGTACGAAACAGAGTCATTAAAATATAGAAAAATCAGCAATTGATTTATTTTCTGTTTTATTATACAATATGAATTGAGATTACAGGGAAGTTAAGGCGGTTAGCATTATCCGACTACCCACCTGCAAGACTTTATTTGCAGGTTCAGATGAAAGCATTGGCTTAATCTATGGGAAAGGAGAGTGCTTTATGGAATACATAGCTTTGATATTAGTAATAATATTTTTAATTATCGTAACCATAAAAAAATAATCGCCCAACTGCCTACCAAGCTAATGGACGATTATTTTTTAATTTGAAATTACTTATAGGCTAACCGCTTTACACGGTTTTCCCTGTAATCTTATTATATATTATTCAAAATTATATGTCAATATAACAATGTTATTTTTACGCCATTCAAGCCGAAAGGCTTTTATGGGGTTACAGGGAAGTTAAGGCGGTTAGCATTATCCGACTACCCACCTGCAAGACTTTATTTGCAGGTTCAGATGAAAGCATTGGCTTAATCTATGGGAAAGGAGAGTGCTTTATGGAATACATAGCTTTGATATTAGTAATAATATTTTTAATTATCGTAACCATAAAAAAATAATCGCCCAACTGCCTACCAAGCTAATGGACGATTATTTTTTAATTTGAAATTACTTATAGGCTAACCGCTTTACACGGTTTTCCCTGTAATCTTATTATATATTATTCAAAATTATATGTCAATATACTAACAATGGCAAAGTTCAGGCTTTGCTTTTTTCTTTGTAAAAACATTCCGAAGTACTCGGCTAAAACAGCTTGTATATTTTCAACAGGCGTTTTTCCAAGTCAGCAACGCCGAGTCCGAGGAAGTTGTTTTCTCTGTCCTTTACTCTGAAAATTTCGCCGTCTCTTACGTCAAGCTTTTTAAGATACGTTCTGTCAATGTCGAGCGCACCGCCGTTCGAAAAACGCTTTGCCTGAGCGTCAGAAACGCTTACATAGCTAAGGCTTTCAAAAAGGCTCTCAACGCTTAAAAGCCTTTCTTCAAGTTTGCCGCTTTCACCAATCTCCTTTGCCCTGTCAAGCGTTATGCAGTCCGAAATGTCAAAACCGCAGGCTGACGTTCTTCTCAGCCCTGTCATAACTGCGCCGACTCCGAGCTTTCTGCCCATATCGTCAATCAGCGTGCGGATATACGTTCCCTTTGAACAGGCAACCTTTAATTTTCCGCACTGCGTTTCTTCATCAAAGGTGAGCAGTTCAAGGCTGTAGATTGTAACACGTCTGCTCTCTCGCTCAACCTCTATCCCCTGTCTTGCAAGGTCGTAGAGCCGCTGACCGTTTTTCTGAACAGCCGAGAACATAGGCGGTATCTGGCTGATTTCCCCCGTAAATTCGGGAATTATATTCTGAATGTCCTCACTCGTTATTGAGGACTTTTTTTCATTTATAACCTCGCCCCATATGTCGAGCGTGTCGGTTGTGATGCCGAGCCTGAAATCCGCAATATACGTTTTGTCGTGATTTAAAATCAAGTCCTGCGCCTTTGTCGCATTACCTAAAAGCACGACAAGCACACCTGTTGCGTTGGGGTCGAGCGTTCCCGTATGACCGATTTTCTTCTGTCCTGCAAGCCTTCTTACTACCGCAACAACGTCAAAGGATGTGAATTCCTGCGGCTTGTCAATTAACAATACACCGTTCATAGGAATTTTTCAGCCGCCTTAATAAGCTTGTTGCGCACAGTCTTAAGGTCGCCCTCAATAGTACAGCCTGCCGCCGCAGGATGACCGCCGCCGCCGAACTGAGAGCAGAAGTCGGAAGCGTTGATATTGCCGTTTGTGCGCACCGAAATTTTGAAAAAGCCGCCGTCCTTTTCACGCATTGTAATGCCGATTAAAACGCCCTCAATCTGGCGTGGGATTGAGGCAAGCCCCTCCATCTCGTCGTCGCCGATATTGAGGCTTTTCATCATATCGAGCGTTGTATAGATAATTGCGCATTTGCCGTTGGCGCAGTACTTTATTGTATTGTAAACAGCGTGTTCGAGCTGGATTTTCTCCTTCGACTTGGTTTCGAACATAGCCTTGTTTATGTAGGCGGTGTCGCATCCGAAGTCCATAAGACTTGCCGCAACACGCATAGTTTCCGCCGTGGTATTGGTGTATCTGAAACAGCCCGTGTCGGTGGAAATTCCCGTATAAAGGCAGTTAGCAATTTCCCTTGTGATTTTAACGTTCATTCTCTGCAAAAGCTTGTAGATAATTTCGCAGTTTGCCGCCGCAAATTTATCGACAAATTTCGCCTTTGCGGTAAACGTGTTTGAGCCGTGGTGGTCAATGCACACGTCCACCTTGCCGATGTACTTTCCCATATTCGAGCCTAAAAGGCTGTCGGCGGCAACATCGGTGCTGATTATGGTTTCAGCCTCGAAAATCTGCTGTTTAACGCCGTTAAGAAGATAGAGAAACTTTGACGGAACGTTTGTTGTGATTACCCTTGCATTCTTGCCGATTTGCTGAAGCGCCATACAGAGTGCAAAGCCGCTGCCGAGAGTGTCGCCGTCGGGGTATGCGTGGGTAAGGATTTCGTAGTTGTCGTGAGCCTCAAGAAAGCGGGCTATCTCATACAGATTCATCATTTTCGTCCTCATCCTGCGCAACATCAAGGTCGTTTAAAATACGGCTGATGTGTGCGCTGTACTCAATGCTGTCGGTGGCGTTGAAAATCAGCTCGGGCACGTGGCGGAGCTTTAGCCTGTGGCCAAGCTCTCTGCGGATAAATCCCGACGCCGATTTGAGTCCCTTTACGGCTTCCTTTGCCCTGTCGAGCCCCTCAATTGCGCTGATTTGCACCGTGCAGTAGGAGAGGTCGTTTGTAACCTCAACCCTTACGATTGACACGAAAGCCTGCGAAACACGGGGATCCTTTAGCTCACGGAAAATCGCCGTAAGCTCACGCTTTATATCTTCGGTTGTTCTTTCTATTCTGTGACTTGCCATTATTTCATCACCTCAATCAATAAAATCAAAGTGGCATTTTTGAGTTTGGAGTGTGAAGTGTGGAGTGTGGAGTTGAGGGTCGCTTCGCTCCGAAATTTATAATAGTGCGTGTCGTTTGGAAAGGTTTGTTGGTTGAATTTATGTTGATATATCGGTTTGGTTTTTAGTGCAGGAAACAGTTTTGACTGTTCCGTAAAGTTACAGCTAACCTATGGGTAACCGGAACGGTCAAGACCGTTCCCTACACTTAATTGGGTTAATTCAATTCCGAATTACGCATTCCGAATTCCGAATTGAATTAATCACGATACTCTTCTATAGTATAAACCTCGAACATATCGCCCTCTTTGAGGTCGTTGAACTTTTCAAGTCCGA
>JBJFHX010000183.1:0-1901 GCA_051893995.1 Ruminococcus sp. | reverse complement strand
AACTGCAAGTTCGGCGCAATCTACACACATTAAGGAGGGATAATTATGGATATGGTACATCTTAAAATAAACGGTATTCCTGTTGAGGTGCCGAGCAACTACACTATTATACAGGCGGCAAAGGTCGCTAAAATTGAAATTCCGTCGCTTTGCTATCTTAAGGACATCAACTGCATCGGCGCTTGCCGCGTCTGCGTTGTTGAGGTAAAGGGCAGAAAAGGTCTTATCGCATCGTGCGTTTATCCCGTTGAGGAGGGAATGGAGGTATTCACAAATACTCCAAAGGTAAGAGCCTCAAGAAAAACAACTATTGAGCTTATCCTCTCTACTCACCACAAAAAGTGCCTTTCCTGCGTAAGAGGCAACAACTGCGAGCTTCAGAAGCTTGCGTTTGACTACGGCGTTGACGAAGACAGATTCAAGGCTGAAGAGCCTATTTATGAAATTGACGACCAGTCACCCTACATCGTGCGTGACAACAACAAGTGTATCCAGTGTATGCGCTGCGTTGCAGCCTGCAAAAATGTACAGGAGGTTTCTGTAATCGGACCTATCAAGCGTGGCTTCAAGGTACACGTTGGCTGTGCTTTCGAAAAGGGGCTCGGCGATTCTCCGTGCGTTGGCTGCGGTCAGTGTATTGTAAGCTGTCCTGTCGGTGCGCTCAACGAAAAGAGCCAGATTGACGAGGTGTGGAATGCTATTTCCGACCCCGACAAGCAGGTTATTTTCTACACCGCTCCGTCAATCAAGGCAACTCTCGGCGAGAGCTTCGGTATGCCAATCGGCACAAACGTTGAGGGCAAAATGGTTTCTGCAATCCGCAGACTCGGTGTTGACAAGGTGTTTGATATGGACTTCACCGCCGACCTCACAATCCTTGAAGAGGCAAACGAGCTTGTTGAGAGAATCACACGCAAGGAAACTCTCCCGATGTTCACTTCCTGCTGTCCCGGTTGGGTTAAGTTTGTTGAGCATTACTATCCCGAGATGATTCCGCACCTTTCAACCTGCAAATCTCCGCAGGGAATGTTCGGCGCAGTTCTTAAGAGTTACTATGCTCAGAAATATAATCTTGACCCCGAAAAGATGTTTGTTGTCAGCGTAATTCCCTGTACTGCAAAGAAGTTTGAGGCTACACGTCCCGAGCTGCGTACATTCGACTTTGACGACGTTGACGTTGCTCTCACCACAAGAGAGCTTGCAAAGATGATTAAGGGTGCAGGCATCAAGCTTGAGGATATGGACGATGAGGATTACGACGCTCCGTTCAACAAGGCAACGGGCGGCGGTGCAATCTTCGGTGCAACAGGTGGCGTACTCGAGGCTGCTCTGCGTACTGCGGCAAGAATGCTTGACGGCTCTTTCAAAAAGATTGAGTTTACCGAGGTAAGAGGTCCGCAGGAAATCAGAGAGGCAAAATACAGCGTTGCAGGCATTGAAGTAAAGGTTGCCGTAACTTCAGGTCTTGGAAACGCAAGAAAGCTTATCGAGAAGATTAAGAAGGGCGAAGCTGACTATCAGATGGTTGAGATTATGGCTTGTCCCGGCGGATGTATCAACGGCGGCGGTCAGCCTGTTCAGAGCGACAGCGTAAGAAACTATGTTGATTTAAAGGCTATCCGTTCAAAGGCACTCTACGATTACGATAAGCAGTGTAAGTACAGATGCAGTGACGAAAGTCCGATTATCAAGACAATTTACGATGAATTCTTCGACGCTCCCGGCAAGCCCAGAGCACACAAGCTTCTGCATACAAAGTATGTAAACAGAGGTAATCATTGATTTATGCTGAGGAGTTAAAATGACTGATTTTGAAAAAAGTCTTGAAGTATTAAATGATTTGTTTGGCAGAGATTATACCTTTGTAATGGCAACTGTGAAGAACAATGTTCCCGTTCAGC
>JBJFHX010000182.1:0-7673 GCA_051893995.1 Ruminococcus sp. | reverse complement strand
AACGCAGGCGTTTTTATCAAGATTCAATCAATATGCAAAATAATTTTTCGGCTCAGAGTTTTATTACTTTGAGCCGATATTTTATTGACAATATCGGCTGTACGGTATAAAATTATAACAATATTATTATTGAAAGGCAAATAAAATGAGCAATACCAAAAATACAACCGAAAGTCCAAGACTCGTGGAAAAATACTCCACAAGGCATGCTGTACTGAACTACTACCTTGTGCTGATGTTTACCGTTTTTCCGCTGTTTGCGTCCAACGCATATTTTAACATCCGACACGACAAATACTACTTCTTCATCGCATTGTCGGGTGTTGTGATTATCGCCGAGGCTGTGCTGATTTATTTTGCATACTACGGCAATAAAAAGGACAGCTCTCCCGAAATGACCGTCAGAAACGGCGGCATTGTTGCAAAATTTTCATTTACCGATTGGGCAATGCTTGCTCTGCTTGCGGTGTGTGTGATTTCAACTATCTTTTCAAAGCAATCGACCGATGCGCTTTACGGTTCGCTCAACGGAAGAAACAACGGTCTTGTTACGATTGCATTCTATGTGGGAATCTACTTTGTTATTACCCGTTGCTACTACTATATGGAGTACGTCTTTGTTGCTCTTGCGGCAGGCTCAGCTGTTGTTTATCTGCTGTCGGTGCTTAACTTCTGCTACATCGACCCGCTTGGTATGTACACTCAGCTTGACGCCGCAACAATTGAGGACTTCACCTCGACAATCGGCAACAAAAACCTTATGTCAAGCTTTATCTGCGTAATGCTACCCGTTGTGATTACAATGTCGGTGCACACGCAAAAAACAATGTTCAGGATAATTTATCTTGTATCCTCTGCTCTCGGCTTTATGTCGCTTATGACTGCCGACAGTGACTCGGGTATTCTCGGAATCGGTGTGTTCCTTGTTGTTATGCTTATCTGGTATTCAAGGAGAATTTCAAGACTTAAAAGATATTTCCTCTGCCTTACCGTTATGCTCGCTTCGGCAAAGATTCTGAGACTTTTTACCGTTATCCTCACGCAGTCCTTCGGATGCAGAACAAAGGAAATCGATAAGTTTCAAAAACTCTTTGTCGAATCGGATATCGGTTTTGTTCTAATCGGCATTGCCGCTGTAATTACGGGTGTGCTTTACATAATTGATATTAAAAAACCGAATCTTACACTTTCAAAGGCTGTTCCGATTGTACTCGGCTCGCTCTTTGCCGCTGCCGTTATTGCAATTCTGTCGGCTGTAGTTTATTTCAGCTGTTTTGATACCGAAACAGAGCTTGGCGGCTTTTCGTCAATTCTGCGTTTTAACGAAAAATGGGGTACTCACCGAGGCTTTATGTGGATAAAATCTTTTGAAATTTTCGGCGATTTTTCATTCTTCCAGAAGCTTTTCGGTACGGGGCCCGACACGTTCTTCTATGCTTTTGCTCCGTATTTTACCGAGCTTTCGAAGTTCGGCGACACCTCTACAAATGCGGCTCACAACGAGTACCTCAACTACCTTATCACAATCGGTGCAGCAGGACTTATTGCCTATCTGTCAGTTGTGGGAGGAACAATTGCAAGAGCAGTGAAGAAGTCATTTTCAAATCCGCTTTCAATTGTATGTGTTTCAGCTGTTATCTGCTACTCGGTTCAGGCGGTTGTAAACATTGCCCAGCCGATTACAACGCCGCTGTTTATTCTGTTTGTTGCGCTTACGGAAGCAGTTTCACGCAAAAGCACCGGTTATACAGAATTATCATAGTTTTTTCCTTGCAGGACGGTTAATCCGTCCTGCTTTTGTTGTTTTACACAAGTTTCTCACCAAAAATTCATAAAACTTTCACAATACAAAATCCTAAAAATGTTGACAATAAATTCCAACGTAATTATAATTATGACAAATGTACATATGATAGGTTGTCACATTGTTCAGGAGGTGCCTAATTATGATTAAAAAGACTTTTTACAATCTTCCCGAAGAGAAAAGGCAAAGAATTATCAGTGCTGTTATGAATGAATTTTCAAGCTCGGCTACGGAAAAAGTCAGCATAAACCGTATTATCAAAGCGGCGAATATTTCCAGAGGAAGCTTTTATCAGTATTTTGACGATAAGGTTGACCTTGTTGAAGTGCTTGTAAAAACCTTTGCCGACGTTTCCGTCGAAAGCGGACGAAAAGCACTGGAATATTCAAACGGCGATATTTTCTATACATACGAAAAGCTTTTCGACACTATTGCGGATTTCGGCAACGACAAAAAGCAAAAGCTGCTTTTGAAAAACCTGATGAAAAACCTGCGAGCAAACGACGATTTGATTTCAGAATATATGCTTAACAGATTTGAGGGACTGGCACCGTTCCGTGATTTTTCAAATCAGTTTAACAGGGCAAATCTGAAATATAAAAGCGACGAGGACGTTCAGTGTCTTTCGCAGATTCTTACTCAGGTGCTTAAAAACTCAATCTTTGACGTTTTTGTAGTGGGAATGGACAGCGATAAAGTAAGAAAAAATTATCTGCGCAAGCTTGAAATAATTAAAAGCGGTGCAGTTATAGATTACAATTGACAAATTAAAGTAGTATTAGGAGTACAAGCATGCTATCAAAATTCAGCGTAAAAAAACCTATGACAGTTTTTGTATGCGTTGTAATTATCATCGTACTCGGCGTTGTGTCATTTACAAAGATGACGCCCGATTTACTGCCGAATATGGACTTTCCCTATGCGATGATTATGACAACCTACGGCGGTCAGACGCCCGAAACTGTCGAATCAACCGTAACAAAACCGCTTGAACAGTCAATTTCAACTATTGACGGCGTTAAGGAGATAACCTCTAACTCTGCCGAAAATTACTCGATGCTTATAATCGAATTTGAGGACGGCACGAATATGGACACCGCAACCGTTGATTTGCGCTCAAGCCTTGACACAATATCTGACAGCTGGCCTGACGGAGTGGGCACTCCCTACCTTATCAAGGCAAATCCGAGTATGCTGCCCGTTGCTATGACGGCTGTTGAATACGAAGGCAAGGACAGAAACGAGCTTTCCGACTACGTAAGCAACGAGCTTATCAACAAGCTTGAGGGAATCGACGGCGTTGCCTCTGTTTCAGACAAGGGTATTGTCGTTGAGGAAGAAAACATCGTAATTTCGCAGAAAAAAATTGATGAGCTCAACAAGAAGATTTCAGCCGCTCTTGACGACCAGTTTGCAGATGCAGAGGATAAGCTTGACAGTGCGAAAAAGGAAATTGACGACAATATCAGTCAGGCTGAAAGCGGAAGTCAGACAATCAGCTCATCTATTGAGCAGATTAACGCTCAACAGGAGGCTGTAGCATCTCAGCTTGAGGACGCTCAGCAGAACGCCGAAAGCGGAAAAACTCAGCTTTTGTCAGCTAAAATGCAGCTGCTCGACCAGAAATCCTCGCTTACTCAGACAAAACAGACGCTTGAAACGGCTTATCAGGCTCTTTTGTCAATCAAATCCTCCTACGAGGATTTGCTCGCTCAGAAGCAGCAGCTTACCGACACGCTCAACACCCTTAATCAGATAAGCGACAATTACGTTGCAATCGTCAAGCAGATGGCTGCTCTTGACAAGGACAGCGAGGAGTACAAGCAGCTTGAAAACCAGCTTGAAGAGATTGACGAGCAGCTAAAGCCCTATAATATCAGAAAAGAAGGACTTGCACTTGCGATTGAGTCAACAAATGCGGCTCTTTCAACGGTTGACACCTCACTTGAGCAGATTAACGAAACGCTCGCTGAGCTCGGAACAGATACGTCAGGTCTTGATTCCACACTCAAAGAGCTTACAGATAAAATTGCAGTAATCAACGACGGTATTGCTCAGCTTGACAGCGCAATAAGCGGACTTGACGACAAGTCGGTTTCCGTTGACAGCGCACTCGCCACAATAGCAAAACAGCAGTCAAGCGCTGACTTTAAAATGTCGTCTGCGCTTTCTACTCTGACTGCAAAGCAAAGCGAGGTTTCAACTGCCGCAACACAGCTTGAATCTGCAAAAAACGAGGTTCAAAGCTCAATCGACACCTTAAAAGAGCAGAAGGACAAAGCTAAAGACAAGGCGGATATGAACAACACCGTCACGCTTGAAAACGTTTCAAACATTCTGACTGCACAAAACTTTTCAATGCCGGCAGGCTACATTACTGACGACCGGAACAACAAATATATGGTACGTGTCGGCGATAAGGTTGACAACGAAGACGAGCTTAAAAACCTTGTGCTTTTCGACACAAAGATTGACGGCATAGGCGTTGTGACTCTTGACGATGTTGCAGACGTTTTCCTCAAAGACAATTCTGATGAAATCTACGCTAAAATCAACGGCAACGCAGGCGTTGTGCTCAGCTTTTCAAAGCAGAGCGATATTGCAACCTCTACCGTCTGCGAAAATATCAACACCACGCTCAAAGAGCTGAGCGAAGAAAACGAAGGTCTTAATTTCACAAACCTCTACAGTCAGGGAGATTACATTTCAATTGTAGTTGACAGCGTACTCCAGAATCTGCTTATGGGTGCGCTTCTCGCAATAATCATTCTCTTTTTGTTCCTGCGTGACATCAAGCCAACTGTGATAGTTGCCTGCTCAATCCCGATAAGCGTAGTTTTCGCAATTGTGCTTATGTATTTCAGCGGAGTGACGCTGAATATGATTTCGCTTTCGGGACTTGCAATCGGTGTCGGAATGCTTGTGGATAACTCGGTAGTTGTAATTGAAAACATATACCGCTTAAGAGGTCTGGGCTACTCCCCGATTCAGGCGTCGCTTAACGGTGCAAAGCAGGTTGCAGGCGCAATTGCCTCGTCAACGCTTACAACAATCTGCGTGTTCCTGCCGATTGTGTTTGTCGAGGGAATCACAAGACAGCTGTTTGTCGATATGGCACTCACAATTGCATACTCACTGCTTGCAAGCCTTATTGTCGCACTGACGGTTGTTCCTGCTATGGGACAGAGAATGCTGCGCAAAATCAAGCCGCAGAAAAGCCCCGATAACAGCAGAATTATCAGAGGCTACGAAAAATCTCTGCGTTTTGTACTGCGCCACAAGATATGTGCAATTATCGTTGTAGTTGCAATACTCGGTGCAAGTATGTTCGGGGCGCTTGCAAAGGGTTTCAGCTTTATGCCGAATATGAGCAGTACCGAGGTTCAGGTTTCTGCAAGTCTTGACGACAACGCAACGCTTGAAGAAACAATCGACGTTGCAGAGCAAATAAACGATATATTAAACGGATATGACGAGTTTGAAACTGTTGGCGTAATAACAGGCGGAAGCTCAAGTCTTATGGGACTTTCGGGCGGCTCGTCGTCGGATGCCGGTCGTGTTACTGCTTACGGCGTGCTCAAGGACGACTACACGAAGAAGAGCGAAGAAATCTGCGACAGACTAAACACCGACCTTGAAAATGTAAAGGGTGAAATTACCGTGAGCGGAGGCTCTTCGACAAGCTCAATGTCATCGCTTTTAGGTGACGGCGGAATAGAAATCACTCTCTACGGTGACGATATTGAAACGCTCAAGAAAACAGCCGAGGATATGGCTAAACAGCTTGAAACCGTCGAGGGAATTGATGAAACCGACAGCGGAGTGGGCGCAACCTCGCCCGAAATCAAGGTAAGCGTAAACAAGGAAAAAGCCGCTGAAAAGGGACTCACCGTTGCGCAAGTATACCAGCAGGTAGCGGCGGCAGTTGCAAGCGAAAAGACTTCAACAACGCTTACAAATGACAACGGCAACGACATTGATGTGGTAATCGCAAAAGACGAAAGCAAAAATGTTTCTCCCGATACAATCGGCAGCATTGACATTACCTACAAAGACAGCGAGGAAAACGAAAAGACAACCTCTCTTTCATCAATCGCTGATATTTCAAAGTCGGAAACAATAGATGTAATCAAGCGTCAGGATCAGAAGCGTTACCTTTCAGTCACAGGTACGCTGAAGAACGGCTACACACTGACAGACGTTTCAAACAAAGCACAAAAGCTGTTTGACGATTATAAGCTCCCCGAGGGCTGTTCAATTGAATTTGCAGGAAGCAACAAGGCTACAATGGAAGCTATGTCACAGCTTATGCTTATGCTACTGCTCGGCGTAGTGCTTATCTACCTTATTATGGTTGCCCAGTTCCAGAGCCTGAAGTCACCGTTTATCATTATGTTTACAATTCCTCTTGCATTTACGGGCGGTTTCCTCGGTCTGCTCATAACAGGCTTTGACGTCAGCGTTGTTTCGCTTATCGGTTTCATAATGCTTTGCGGTATTATTGTAAACAACGGCATTGTGCTTGTTGACTACATCAACAGACTGCGCCGTGAAGGGAAAGAGCGTGTTGAGGCGATTGTCGAGGCTGGCAAAACGAGAATGCGTCCTATTCTGATTACGGCACTGACAACAATTCTCGGACTATCCGTAATGGCTCTCGGAATCGGAACAGGTGCCGAGATGATGCAGCCGCTTGCAATCGTCTGCATAGGCGGTCTGATTTATGCAACCTTTATGACGCTCTACATAATCCCCGTAATTTATGACGCATTCAACAAAAAGGAGCTTCGCAAGGTTGAAGAAAGCGAGCTTGAAGCTATTGACGAGTAAGGCAATATATAGTAAAATGTGTACATAAAACAATATGAGGTGACACAAATGATTTTAGTTACTACAGAAACAGTTTCAGGCAGAAACTGCGCAACGCTCGGACTTGTTACGGGCAACACTATCCAGTCAAAGCATATGTTCAGCGATATGGGACAGGGCTTTAAAACAATGGTAGGCGGCGAGCTTAAGTCTTACACAGAGATGATGGCAAAGTCAAGAGCTATTGCAACTCAGCGTATGATAGACCAGGCTGCCGCAATGGGCGCTGACGCAATTGTCGGAGTGAGATATACTTCTGCTTCGGTTATGCAACAGGCTGCTGAGGTGCTTGCATACGGTACTGCGGTAAAATTTGTATAATTAACGTAAAAAGCGAACGGCACAAAACCGTTCGCTTTTGTTATTTAAATGTATATAGAATAATTACTGATCTTTTACAATGTCAGCACACTGTCCGTTTGTAAGTCGGATAAGCTCAGCAGGTTTTAAGTCAATCTGGTAGCCGATTTTGCCTGCGCTTACGATAATCTGCGGAATATTCTGCGCCGTAATATGGAACGTTGTTTTGAACTGCTTTTTCATTCCGAGCGGAGAACAGCCTCCCCTTACGTAGCCTGTAACCTTTGTAATATCCTTGACGTGAATCATCTCTACAGACTTTTCACCAACGCTTTTGGCGCATTTTTTTAAATCAAGCTCATCTGCTACCGGAACTGCAAAAACATAGTAGCCCTTGCTACCCTTTGTTACAAGCGTTTTGAAAACATATTCGGGATTCTGCCCGAGCAGCTTTGCAACGCTCACTCCGTCAACGGCTTCTTTTCCGTGAGGATATTCGTGGGCAGTGTACTCAACGCCCTCTTTATCAAGTATTCTCATTACATTTGTCTTGAATTCGCCCATTATTATCGTCTGCCTTTTATTTTAAATTTTATTGGAAATATTATTGATATTATCAGAACCCGGTTAACCCTTTTAGTAAGCTAAACCATAATTTAGCGGTGTAATAATAGCCACGTTGACGTACGGACACGGCGTG
>JBJFHX010000181.1:0-7720 GCA_051893995.1 Ruminococcus sp. | reverse complement strand
GGTTCCCACACGTCCCATTCACAAAAATTGCGTTGCAATTTTTGTGTGGACACGGCACGCCGTGTCCCTACGTCAACGTTGCTATAATTCCAACGCTAAATTTTGGGTTAGCAAAAGAAAAAGCAAAAAAAGGAACGGCAGTTCGTAGATTGCCGTTCCGAAACAAAATTAATTTATTTTACAGTTACCTTACACTGCGCTGTTTTGCCGTTATAAAGCGTGATTTTAATGTATGCAGTGCCTTTTGATTTTGCAGTGATTGTTGCCTTGTTCCCGCTGCCCTTTGTAACGGTGGCAACGCTTGTGTTTGAACTGCTCCATTTCAGATTAGCCGCATTCGCATAGCTTCCGCTGTTAGTGGTTTCGCTGATTGTATAGGTTGCACCCTTGCTCAAGGTAAGGCTTGTTTTACTCAGACTTACGCTTGACGGTGCGTTCTTAACTGTAACTTTGCATTGAGCTGTTTTTCCGTTGTAAAGAGTAATCTTAATGTAAGCTGTTCCTACGCCTTTTGCGGTGATTGTCGCCTTGTTTGCACTGCCCTTTGTAACGGTAGCAACGCTTGAATTTGAAGTAGACCATTTCAGATTAGCCGCATTTGCATAACTTCCGCTGTTTGTGCTTTCGCTGACTGTATATGTTTCACCTACGCCGAGGGTTACGCTTGCAGGATTTGTCGTTACACTTGTCGGTGCTGATTTTACGGTTACCTTGCATTGCGCTGTTTTGCCGTTGTAAAGTGTAATTTTTATATATGCCGTTCCAATACCTTTAGCGGTGATTGTCGCCTTGTTTGCACTGCCCTTTGTAACGGTGGCAACGCTTGAATTTGAAGTAGACCATTTCAGATTAGCCGCATTCGCATAACTTCCGCTGTTTGTGCTTTCGCTGACTGTGTACGTTTCACCAACGCCGAGGGTAACGCTTGAGGGGTTAGTTTTTACGCTTGTCGGTGCAGGCTTTACGGTTACTTTACATTGAGCAGTCTTGCCGTTTGAAGTCTTGACGGTAATGTTAGCCGTTCCCGAGTTTTTAGCAGTTACCTTGCCGTTGCTTACAGTCGCAACGCTTGTGTTCGAACTGCTCCAAGTGTAGCTTGTTGAAGCGTTTGAAGGAGAAACGGACTTTGTCAGAGTGTATGATTCTTCTGCACCGAGGGTAAGTGAGGTTGGAGTTATTTTAACTGATGTGGGAGATGTAACTGTATTGATTGAAAAACTGTAATCAATATCACTATGATAATATCCACGTGAAACCTTTATATAATAGTTTCCTGAAGATATATTGGCTGCATTGCTTGTCGAATTTGTTTTATTGCCTTGTGGAGAAAAGCTGATTAACTCATCTCCATTCATATTGCACAATTTAAAGCTCCAATAACTGCTTGAACTGTCAATAGAATTGTGTTGAACGTTTATGCTTATTTTTGATGAATTGCTCATATAGAATTTGTAATAATCAACATCATTGTATTCATTTACTGTTCCGTTATAGTATGTATTCAAATTTATACTGTCTGCGTAGTCATATGAATTATTTGTTTCGGTTTCCCATGTTGATGAAGATGTGCAGTTGATTTTAAAAGTATAGTCTATATTACTGTGATAATATCCACGTGAAACCTTAATATAATAGTTTCCTTTAGGAATGCCTGTATTATAGCTTGTCGAATTTGTTTTATTGCCTTGTGGAGAAAAGCTGATTAACTCATCTCCGTTCATATTGCACAATTTAAAGCTCCAATAACTGCTTGAACTATCTATTAAATTATGCTGTACGTTTATACTTACTTTTGACGGACTTGAAACACTGAAATTAAAAATGTCGGTTTCGTTGTAATCAGAAATTCTATCTGTATAATATGTGTTTGTTGAAATACTTCTGTTCGTACCAGCCGCACTAACCGTAAACGGTGCAACAGTAAGCACACCGAGTGTAATAATTACCGCAAGAAATACGGCTGTCAGCTTTTTGATTTTTTTCATTCTGAATTCCTCCTAAAAAATATTTTTCAATCAACATAAAATACAGGTTGATTTATATTTAAAATAACACATAAGTATTCAAATGTCAACATATGTATTCATAATTTGTACAAAAATTATATACACTATTACTGGGTGATATGATGTTTGTACCAATGCTTGATTCAAAAATAGTCGGTGATGTTATTTCCGAGTACAGAAAGAAAAAGAATATTTCACAAGAGGTATTAAGCGGCTTGTCGGACATAGGAAGAACACACCTGAGTGCGATTGAAAGAGGTGAGCGCAAACCTACGCTTGAAACCTTTTACAGAATATGCGTTGCACTCGGCGTAAAAATGAGCGAGGTTACTGCCGAAATTGAAAAACGAATAGAGAAAATATAGTATTAATAAATAAAATTCTCCTAAAACTTTGTTGTAAATAAACGTAATAATACTTTATACAAGTATTATTATACTCATAAAGTATAATTTGTCAACAAAAAAGTTATAATATTATACCTATAAAGTATAATTGGAGAAAAATTATGAACAGAATTACTATGCTGAGAAAAGAAAAGGGTATGAGTCAGATTGCCTTATCAATCAAGCTGAACGTATCGCAAAAGATGATAAGCGCATACGAAACGGGCAAGAGCGAGCCGAGCGTTGAAACGCTGAAAAGTCTTGCAGATATTTTCAACACCTCGGTTGATTACATTATAGGTTATTCGGATATCAGGCAACCTCTTGATAAAATTGTGCAGGCAAGCCTTTCTGAAAATGAATGTGATTTGCTTGACGGTTTTCGTACCCTTGATAAAAAGCGACAGCATATAGCTTTAGGCGTAATTCTGGGATTAAAGAATTGTTAATAATATAAGATAACGGCAGGAATTGCAAAAGCAGTCCTGCCGTTTGTTTATGCTATTGTGTTAAAAAACGCTTAATCAAGATTTTTTCCATGCTGACGGTGTGAACAACAAAAGCAGAGGGAACAGCTCAAGTCTGCCTGCAAGCATATCAAAAATAAGTACGCTCTTTGACAGTATGCTAAAATTAGCATAGCTACCGACAGGACCGACTTCTCCAAGTCCCGGACCTGTGTTGTTCAGGTTTGCCGCAACGCTTGTAAAGCTTGTCAAAAAGTCCTTGTTCTCAATCGAAATCAGCAGAAAGCTGAAAACGAAGATTCCCATATACACCACAAGAAATACAGACGTGCTTCGCATTACGCTGTGGTCAACGGTCTTTCCGTCCATTTTAACAGTCTTGACGTTCCTCGGGTGGATAAGCAGAGCAAACTCCTTTTTGACCTCTTTGCAGAGAATCAACAATCGTGAAATTTTAAATCCGCCGCCCGTGCTTCCTGCCATTGCGCCGATAAAGGTTATAATAACGATTACAGCCTTTGAAAGTGCAGGCCAGTGGTTTACATCGCCGATTCCGAATCCCGTTGTCGTGATAATTGATGAAACATAGAAAAAGCTCTGGTGGAACGATTCATAAAGCGTGGGGTAGAGGGAGCTTATATTTATCGTGATTATTGCGATTGAAACAACAATGATTCCCAGATAAACCCACAATTCTTCCATTCTGAATGCCTGCCTGAATTTCTTTGCAATCAGGAGAATGTAGAACGAGAAGTTTATGCTGAACAACAGCATAAATATTGCTATGACTGTCTGAAAATAGTAGGTGTCATAGGCGGCAATATTGTTGCTGTGTATTCCGAAACCGCCTGTGCCAGCGGTTGCAAAGCTTGTGTTGAGTGCGTCGAAAAATCCCATTCCGCCGCAAAGCAGAAGTATCATTTCAAGTACGGTAAGTCCGATGTATATGCCGTAAAGCAAAGCGGCATAGTTTCTCATATGCGGAACAGCCTTGCCGATTATCGGACCGGGGCTTTCGGCTTTCATAAGGTAAATGTTCTGCTGACCGCCCAATTTCGGGATAATCGCAAGCAGAAACACTATAACGCCCATTCCGCCCAGCCAGTTGAGAAAGCTTCGCCAGATAAGCATACCGTGACTTAAAGCCTCAACATCCGGCAGAATTGACGAGCCCGTTGTGGTAAATCCCGAAACGGTTTCGAAAAATGCGTCAATAAAGCTCGGAATTTCACCGCTCAGCCAGAACGGCATACAGCCGATAAGCGACATAATAATCCAGCTCAGTGCCGTTGCCGCAAAGCCTGCCTTCTGATAGAGCACCATATTTTTAGGCTTTTTAATTTTTATTGCAAGCAAGCCGAGAATTGCGCTTGCCGCACCCGTAAAAAGAAAATACAACCCCTCGTGTTCGCCGTAAATAAACGAGGTCACTGTTGCAATCTGCATAGCCGCACCCTCAATTATGAGAACCCAGCCGAGTATATAAACAATAAGACGTTTATTCATACGTTAAATCTACCCTCAATGTTTGCTGAATATATCGTCAAGGTCGCTTAAACCCTTGTGCTTCGTAATTACAATAACCGTATCGTCAGGCAGAATTGAGTCACTGCCCTGCGGAAGAATAATTTTTCCGTGACGGTTGATGCAGAGAATCTGAAGATTATCAAGAAGATTCAGATTTTGCAGAGGAATACCGCATACCTTTGAATTTTTCTTAACTCTGAATTCAAGCGCTTCTGTGCGTTCGTCGTTGAGCCTGTAGAGCGTTTCAACATTACTGCCGAGCGAGTTCTGCATTGCCCTGATGTAACGGACAATGTATTCGCCTGTAAGGCTCTTGGGGTGAATAATGCAGTCAAAATTAAGGTTTGACAGAATTGAGTCAAACGAGGTGTTGTTGACCTTTGTGATAATCTTTGCTTTTGAAACGTCCTTGAGATAGAGAGATATTAAAATATTCTCCTCGTCGTAGTCCATCAGAGCCGCAATTCCGTCAGCGTGTTCAACTCCCTCGCTCAGAAGAAGATCCTGATCCATACAGTCGCCGTGAATTATTACGGCGCCGGGGAGCAGTTCTGCAAGCTCGTTACATCTTTCGGCGTTCTTTTCAATGATTTTTACGCTTGCACCCGATTTTAAAAGCATCATAGCAAGGTAATGCGAAACCTTGCCGCCTCCGAGCAGAATTACGTCACGGCTTCTGCCGATGGAAACGTTGATTTTTTTGAAAAATCTTGCGGCTGTTTCAGACTTTGAAACAATCGAAATTTTATCGCCGCTCTTGATAACAAAGTCGCCGTTCGGAATATAAACCTCACCGTCACGCTCAACCGAGCAGATTCTGACCTTGCCCTTGAGAATGTCAATATTGCTGATTTTCTTGTCGCTTATCAGTGAGCCCTGCGGAATCTGTACCTTGATAAGGTCAACAATTCCTTTTGCAAATGAGTCAATTTCAAGCGCACCCGAAAAGCGCAGCAAACGGCTGATTTCTGTTGCGGCGGTAAGCTCGGGATTAATTGCCATTGAAAGACCTAGCTGGTCCTTAACTCTGTACAAGTCGCTTGTGTACTCGGGATTTCTTACCCTTGCAATTGTGTGCTTTACGCCTGCGGCTTTAGCCATAAGACAGGTGTAGAGGTTGATTTCATCTCTTGCCGCAGCGGCAATCACAAGGTCGGCTGACTGTGCGCCTGCTTCAACAAGTATTTCGTATGTTGCGCCGTTGCCCTCAATTCCCATAATGTCAAGGGATTCGGACAGACGTGTAACTGCTTCGTGGTTTATGTCGACAACAACAATTTCGTGTCCTTCGGAGTTAAGCTCCGTTGCAATGGATGTGCCTACTTTGCCGCATCCGACAATTACAATCTTCATAACTACCTCTTCATATTCACAAAGATTTACGGGGAATATAATCTGATTCCCCGTAAACATACAAGGTCATAATACACCAAATTATGCCGAAAATCAATACATATTGTAAAAAAAATAAGAAACTGTACACTTGCCAAAAATTAGCTTTTATAGTAGAATAATATTATAGAATTTATTTGCGGTGCAACAAGGACGTTAAGCTGTGTTGCGCCGTTTTGTATTTATATAGTCAATTGCTTTTACGGAGGTTTTATGGCGCTTTACATATTAATTGCGGCAGTAATAATTATTATCTGCCTGACTGTAAGCAAATTCAGTTCAAAAATCGGCGTTCCTGTTCTGCTTGCTTTTATCTTTCTGGGAATGTTGTTCGGCTGTGATGGGATTTTTAAAATTCAGTTTGACGACTTCTCGTTTGCCGAAACAATCTGTTCAATTTCGCTGATATTCATAATGTTCTACGGAGGATTTGGCACTAACTGGAAAAAGGCAAAGAAGGTTGCGGCAAAGTCGGTTTTGCTTTCAACGCTCGGAGTAGTGCTCACCGCTGGAATTACCGGACTGTTCTGCTGTTTTGTACTGAAATTTGATTTACTTGAAAGTATGCTAATCGGTGCGGTAATAAGCTCAACCGACGCGGCGTCTGTTTTCTCGATACTGAGGAGTAAACGGTTGAATCTGAAATACAATACAGCGTCGTTGCTGGAGGTTGAAAGCGGAAGTAACGACCCGTGCGCATATATGATGACGGTAATAATTCTCACCCTGATGAGCGGAAAAACAAGCACAGGCGAGATTCTGTATATGATTTTTGCGCAGATAGTTTTCGGTGTGTTAATCGGCGTTGCAACGGCATTTTTAGCTCAGTTTATGCTTAAAAGAATGAATTTCGGCACAAACGGCTTTGAGTCAATCCTTGTGTTTGCTATGGCTCTTGTTTCGTACTCGCTGTCATCTGTAATCGGCGGTAACGGCTATCTTGCGGTGTATATTACTGGAATAATCCTCGGGAATATGGAAATTCCGAATAAAAAGTCGCTCGTGCATTTCTTTGACGGCATAACGGGACTTATGCAGATACTCATATTCTTCCTGTTGGGACTTGCAGCATTTCCGTCGCAGATGGTTTCAATTATACTTCCAGCACTTGCAATTGCGTTGTTTGTTACGTTTGTTGCCCGTCCGCTGTCGGTTTTTGCAATTCTCACACCGTTTCGCTGCCCGATTAAACAGCAACTGCTTGTTTCGTGGTCGGGACTTCGTGGTGCGGCTTCAATAGTATTTGCAATAATGGCGGTTGTAAGCCCTGCATATCTGAAAAATGATGTTTTCCACGTTGTTTTCTTCATAGTGCTGTTCTCAATTTCAATTCAGGGAACGCTCATTCCGTTTGTGGCAAAGCGCCTTAATATGATAGACAACAAGAGCGACGTTATGAAAACCTTTAACGACTACACAAAGGAAGTTCCCGTTCAGTTTATCAAGCTTCCTATTGACGCAAAGCACCCTTGGGCAAACAAGAAGGTCTGCAACATCCACTTTTTGCCGAATACAATCCTCGCGCTGATTATAAGAGATGATAAGCAGATTGTACCGAGGGGTAACACAACACTGCTTGCAGGTGACATTGCCGTATTGAGCGGACCATCGCTTGAAAAGAAGTTTACGGGACACCTTACGGAGATTGAAGTAGATTCCGAAAGCGAGTGGATAGGAATGGCACTTTCGGAAATTGACCTCGATTCCGACAAGCTTGTGACGCTGATAAAGAGGGGAAAGAGAATTGTCATTCCGAGCGGCAAGACGGTTGTAAAGGAAAATGACGTTTTGATTATCAACAAAACGCAGAAGTAGGATTAAGATTAAAATATATTTTTAAATATGTTTAATTTTTTATATAGGTAAACCATAATTTAGCAAATTAACAATTAACAATTGAGGGTCGCTACGCTCCGAATTTGTAATAGTGCGTGTTGTATGG
>JBJFHX010000180.1:0-82351 GCA_051893995.1 Ruminococcus sp. | reverse complement strand
TTTAAGGCTGCGAGCCTCGGCTCTTCGTAGTTGGCGGGCGTTTGCTTTCAAAAACTTTTTTTGAAACTCTGCCGGGTGTTTCCTCACCCTGCATTAAAAAACCCGTTTAACTATTCAGTTAACCGGGAACGTCCTGAAAGCGTTTTGAGCACACCTATGGCAAAGCAACCCTATTGACATAGTTATACTCTAATGATTCATAATAATCGCCCGGTTTAAAATCGGACATACTCCACGGAAAAACCGGCGAATTCGCCGCAACCTCCCGCTTCATCGCATATCTTGTGCAGTCACGCAAGGATTATTATACAATGAAAGGGGGATTATTGCAAGGTTTTGCAAAAATTAATTCGTGTAGAAATTTCAGGTTATTTTAAAATATTTTTTGTATACTATGTACATATTGCCAAAATGTCTATAGTAAAGTATAATTAAGTGTAGAGTTTGGAGTGTGGATAGTGGAGTTAATGGTCGGTCGAGTGCCTCGACACGCAAATCTCCGAATTTGTAATAGTGCGTGTTGTTTGGATAAGTTTGTTTGCTGAATTTATGTCGATATGTTGGTGACGTTTAGCATTTCAGTGTAGGGAACAGTCTTGACTGTTCCGTGGGGTTACAGCTAGCCCATAAGTAATCGGAACGGTCAAGACCGTTCCCTACATTAGAAAAAAATCTACGCCTGCGGCAACGCCGCAATATAAATAAATTCGGGCATTAAACTTTTGAATTATTGCAACCTGTCCACTCGACCATAATTGTTAATTGTTAATTTTTAATTTTTAATTGTAAATTAAAATATGGAGGTATATATGATTCACGTTTATTACGGCGACGGCAAAGGCAAAACAACGGCGGCGGTTGGACTTGCCGCAAGAGCCGCAGGCAGCAATATGAAGGTTTTGTTCGTGCAGTTTCTCAAAACAGAATTTTCGGGCGAACGCCACACCCTGAGCCACACCGAAAACGTAACGCTCACGTTCTGCCCTCTTGAGCTGAAATTCACATTCGAAATGGACGAAAAGGAAAAGGCTCAGGCGGCAAAGGTTTTCAAGGGAATTTTCGATAGCAGTGTGACAACCGCCCTGACCGAGCGTTACGATATGGTAATTCTCGATGAAATTTTTGACGTAATAAACTGCGAAATGATTACCGAGGCTGAGGTATTTGAATTTGTCACAAACGCTCCTGTAAGTATGGAAATCGTAATGACGGGACACAATCCGCCCGAAAGATTCATTGAGATTGCCGACTACGTAACGGAGTTCAAAAAAATCAAGCACCCCTACGACAGAGGAATAACAGGCAGAATCGGAATAGAGTTTTAATGGGAAACAACAAAAAAGATAAATTCAGGCGTAAACGTATACGTCTTGAAAATTATGACTACTCTTCTGACGGCGCATACTTTGTCACTGTATGCTTAATCAGAAAGGATATATCCCTGTGGAAAAACGTAGCGGCGAACTGTGTTCGCCAAAATATTACCCACGAGCTATCGGATATCGGAAAACTTGTAGATAATGAAATTCAAAAAAATAGAAACAATATATGACAGCATAACAGTTGATAAATACTGTATAATGCCGGACCACATACATATGATTTTGTTCATCGACACAAAATGGCGAACACAGTTCGCCCCTACAATTTCAAGAGTGATAAAACAGTTTAAGGGAGCTATAACTAAAGAGCTTGGCTTCTCAATCTGGCAAAAATCTTTTAATAATGAAATAATCCGAAACGAAAAAGCTTATCTTGAAATATGGCGGTACATTGACGAAAATCCTGTAAAATATTTATATGAAAAACATTAAATCTGCAATATTCAGCAACTTCGATATCCCGTATCCAAAACACTTCTAGCACAATAAAACGGCTGACGGAAACAAAACTCCGCCAGCCGTTATTTTACATTTTATTAATTATCTCACTTTTAGCTCTGTTATATTCCTCAAGCGAGATTTTTCCGCTTTCATATTTTTCTTTTAAAATCTCAAGGGCATATTCAATATCGACTTCTTTTTTAGCTAAATAAGAATTTTTTCTCATAAAGAAATTTTGTTTCGGGTATAATTCATAAAACAACAGCAAAGCAACAACGTATAAAATCTCACTAAACAACTCCACTAATATGAATACCCAAAATCCAAAACCAAGCCCTTCTTCAAGACAAATACAACACTTATTTACAGTATATATAATTGCAAAAACCGTAAACAGAAAAATGAAAACACCTAATATTAGCATTACTGTTTTTATAATTTTCTTATTGTATTTCCACCTGATTACCTCTACTAAAAACATTACTGCAAATACAACCAACAATAAAGTACGTAACAAGTCAAATGTGCCATAAAATCCTCTATGGAAAATTTTTAAGCCTAAAATACATAAGCTAAAAATCAGAAAAATTATTGCAGAGCTTTCCAATAAAAATTTGTATTTACTCTTAACTAAAGCTACTAAAAAGAATATAACTTCCGAAACAAGAAGAAAGCAACCAAAAAACATATCTGCATAAAAAATATCCATAAAGCTATACGGAAAACACAAAATTCCGATTATCAAACAAACCATACTTGCAATCAGAACAGCAATAACGGAAGCACCAATAAGTTTTTTTCTATTTTGAATTTTAGAATCAATCATAAATTAATCTCCTCGCTCTGCTTACATCCACATTTTGAGCAAAACACGCTCTCATTATCAATCTTTTCTCCACAGTTTTTGCAGTATTTTTGACCATGACTACAATATGTGTTGTGATTAATTTTACTAATCTCCTCATCAAAGTCACGTTGAGTAATCAAGCCACGGAATTTAAGGTCATAAAGAGCTTTCACCCTAGGGTCGGTATTCGTAACACGATTATGTTTAACCACTCCTACAAGGACAAATATTATACCTAAAATCAACACAATTACGCCTAAAAATATTAAAACTGTTCCGGGACTATTACTTCCGTCATAAAAACTAGTCCTATAAGAGTGCATTTCAATATTATAGTTGATTATCGAACCTCCAACTAAACCGGCTATCGCAACAATGATAAGAACCATACCAACTGCAATCATAAATTAATCCCTCTTTTCTATTTTTAGTACTTATCAGTACTATATTCCGATTATATCATCAAAATATGATAAAGTCAATAGTACTGATTAATACTATCAAGGGTGATATTTTGTACTTCAAAAGGTTAAGGGATTTAAGAGAAGATAATGATATGAAACAAACCGATATTGCTGAATATCTCGGAATACAGCAAACCGTTTATTCAAGGTATGAACGTGGATTTCAGACAATTCCGGTAGAACATCTGATAAAGCTTGCCGATTTATACAAGGTATCCGTTGATTATATTCTCGGCAGGGATAACCAAAATTAAAAACCTCCGAAAGCCTGTTGCTCTCGGAGGTAATTTTTTATTACTTATACTTGAATTAATGCCTTGTCACACGAATAATTTTAAATTTATTACACTATTTGACACGAAACAACGGCTGACGGAAATAAAACTCCGTCAGCCGTTTATCAATTCGCTAACTTTAAATGCAGAAAGCCGCATAAAGCGGAACTGTCTTTTTACCGTCCTCAAAGCCAAAGTTCTTTGCCGAAAGCTTTATAGCGTATGCAGGCTTGTAGGTTTCCATATAAACTTTCAGGCTCTTTGCTCTTGTATTGTCGGCAGACTTTACCTCAACAGGAATAAGCTGACCGTCACGCTGTATAATAAAGTCAATTTCTGCACCCCGTTCCGACTCCCAATAGTATGTTTTATATCCGTTTATTGTAAGCTGAATATTCACATAGTTTTCAGTCATACCTCCCTTAAACTCGTTGATTTCCTCAACCATATACAGAATATCATTTGCCGCTAAATCCTTCTTTGCACACAAAAGTCCAATATCAGACACATATATTTTGAATGAGTCAATATCTCTGTAATTTTCAAGCGGCTTTTTAATCTGCTCCACCTTATAAACCTGCGACACAATTCCCGACAGGCACAGCCACTCAATTGCATTCTCAAATTCTGACGCACGTCCTCCCTTTTTAATCAGCTTATATTGAAAGCGTGTATTTTTCTTTGAGAGCTGAACGGTGATATTGTCATATGTCAGCCTTGTTTTCTTGATTTCATTCAGATTATTGTATTTGCTCATATCATTCAGATAGCTCGCAAGAATTGTGTCCTGCGTATGGCGAACAAGAATATAATCCTTCGTTTCTGCAAACTGCATAACACATTCAGGCATTCCGCCGACAACAAGGTACTGACGGTAAAGCGTCATAGCCGCATCGTGCAGAGCAGACGGCAACGGTTTATTGTCGGCAAAGGATTTCTTTATTTGCTCAATCAGTATGTCCTCGCCCATTGCAAGCATAAACTCCTCCATATCCATCGGATATAGCGTTTTCATATCGACTTTACCGACAGGGAACGAAAATTTAGCTCTGTTAACTGCAACGCCGAGCAGACTTCCGGCTACAATTATATGATAGTCGGGTTCTTCCTCGCAAAAATATTTAAGCGAAGTCAAAGCTCTCTCGCAAAGCTGTACTTCATCAAATACAATCAGCGTCTTTTCCCTGACGATAGTCTGTCCTGCGATATGCGACAAAATCGGTATAAGATAATCGGGACTTATATTTTCATCAAAGGTTTCATTAAGCTTTGGGTTAGTTTCAAAATTAAAATAAGCTACGTTATCATAATGATTACGACCGAACTCCAGAATTGAGTAGGTTTTGCCAACCTGCCTTGCCCCCTGCAAAATAAGGGGTTTTCTGTGTTTGCTTTCTTTCCAGTTCTCAAGAAAATTCATAATCTTTCTATACATAAATTCAGACCTCCTTAAAGGTACTGATAATAGTATAACAGATATTCGTGTAAAAATCAACGATTTTTACGTAAATTTTTACACTAAAATACGCGAATAAATTTACAATTCTTACACCATTCGACACGAAAAACGGCTGACGGAAATAAAACTCCGTCAGCCGTTATTTTACATTTTATTAATTACCCACTTTTTACATTGTCCGTATAAGAGCTTATCGCTTTTTTATCAAGACATTCATTAGGAAATATCACGAAAAACAGGAATAACGGAATGTACTCTGCCAACAAATATATAATGTTAACAAAAAACGAAATATATATTCCATTGGAAAACACACTGTTAATGTTCCCGCTGTCATTAGACAGAATAAACGTAATAAACGAAATATCAAATCCAATTGTTCCTATTTCAAAAAGGCAATACAAACAAAAGCTTACCGCAAATAAGATTGATATAATGAGCTTAGCGGATTTATTTTCGGGTACAAGTTTATTCTTTTTATTAAAAACTAATATTGCTGCTGCAATTGCTATTTTAGATACAGCAAACAGGTAAAACAACGGTTTACTGAATACAGCTCCTAAAACACTTAAAATATCTGCGCCGAATACAACAAATAATTGAAATAAACCGTTTGTTAAATATAAAATGTTTGCAATCAGGAATAACTCAGCGAAAATTTTCATTATATCAATATTAAGCTTATTTTTAGTCAGTATTGTTACTGCAAGCAAAACGAACGCTGTCAATAACATACCCTGTGAAACAATATCAACTACATAATATATTATATTATTAACTACTGTAAATGAATAAATTTCATATAAAATATTTCCGACATAACCCAAAGAGCGAATTAACAGAAGAACAGAAATAACAACACCCAAAATTCTGACATTCTTTTCTGCCCGTAATTTTTCAAGCATATTCAGTCCCTCATTGTTTGATACCTCCGAAAGCGATTGCTCCCGGAGGTATTCTGTTACTATCTTATTTATTTAATACTTCTTCAATTGACTTCTTCACTCTTGAAAGTCCTTCAAGGAGCATATCGTCTTCAATTACAAGCGGAGGCATAATCTTTACAACCGAGCCTTCTCTGCCTGCACATTCGCAGATGAGCCTTTTCTCAAAGCACTTCTCAATTACCTCTTCGGTAAGCGAAGCGTCAATTGCGCTGAAATCAATACCCCAGATAAGTCCGATACCTCTTAGCTCAAGTCTTGAGTCGAGCGGCAGAATTTCCTCGGTAACGTACTTCTTTACAAGCTCGCCCTTTCTTCTTGTTTCAGCCTCAATGTCATTTTCAAGCAGATAATCAATTGCAGCTTTGCCTGCGACAAACGAAAGCTGATTACCTCTGAATGTGCCGTTGTGTTCACCCGGCTTCCAGTCGTCAAGCTCGTCCGTATGAAGAACGATTGCAAGCGGCATACCGATACCGCCGATTGACTTTGACATAACAACAATGTCGGGAGTGATTCCAGCACGTTCAAATGAGAAGAATGTGCCGCTGCGGCAGCAGCCTACCTGAACATCGTCAACAATCATAAGAATATCGTTCTTTGTGCAGAACTCTCTTACGTCACGCAGGAACTCATCGTCAAAAACTCTGATTCCGCCCTCAGCCTGCACTGTTTCCATAACTACTGCGGCAGGCTTTTCAACACCCGAATGGTCGTCGTCAATAAGCGTCTGCATATACTTGATAACGTCAAGTCCCTCAAACATATACGGAGCAGGAATGTGAGTGCAGTCGGTAAACGTTGCGCCTGCGCCGTTTCTTGCGTACATCTCGGATGTAAGCGAAAGCGCACCGAGAGTCATACCGTGGAAGCAACCCATAAACGAGAAAATATTTCTGCGCTTTGTGGTCTTTCTTGCAAGCTTTATAGCCGCCTCAATAGCGTTTGTACCGGTAGGACCTGTAAACTGGATTCTGTACTTATATCCTCTCGGCTCAATAATCTTCTTTTCAAGCGTATCAATAAACTCACGCTTGGGTACGGTGTACATATCAAGAGCGTGAATAATTCCGTCGGTTGCAAGGTAATCAATTACCTTTCCTTTGATATAATCGTTGTTGTGACCGTAGTTTACAGCGCCTGCACCGCAGAAAAAGTCAATGTACTTTTCGCCGTTTTCGTCAGTCATAACTGCGCCCTTGGCGTCGGTGAACACCTTCGGGAAATGTCTGCAATAGGAACGAACGGAAGATTCGTATTGCTCAAAAGTATTTGTTTTCATATTCATCATACCCTCGCATTCTCTGTAATTTTTATATATCCTGCAATTGCACCCTGCATAATTGCTTCAATCTGTTCCGGCTCGTCGGGAAGCAGAACAAGCAGCTGGTGCTGTGCTCTGATAACATAACCGTCGTCACCCGTCGGATTTTTCAGCTTTTTGTAATCGTCTACGCAGGAGCTTTTAATAAGACGTGAAACAATGTTCCTGACATCTCTTTCGTCGCCAAAGCCTAAACCGCCTATGACAAAAACTATATTACATTCTCCAAACGCTTCTGTCAAGACATTACATAAACTCCCCTTGTCGGCGGCAAAAGAAATATCGCTCATATCAAGGTTAAGCTCCGAAAAACTCTTTTTGAGCGCACGCTCGCAAAGTGAGGTTTTCCTCGCCGAATAAAATACTGTTTTACATTCCACCATACTCGCCTCCCTGCTACTGCTACTGCGCCTGTGAATACTCGGGTTTCAGCACATAATCAAATACCGGCGCAATATCCATATCGCAGGTGACATTGCTGTAGTCAAGTCCCCATTCCTTAAACTTGTAGTCATAATAGTCATCACTCGGCTTTGTAGGATTGGCAGGAGCTTTAGCCGCCTTGCCGTACTCAACCTTCTGTTCCGTCAGCACAGAACCGTCGTAATTGAGGAACCTTACCGTCAGGTAAATCTTCGCCTCGGTAGTCGGCTGCTGTGTGGCAGTCTGGCTGTTTGCTCCGTTTGCACCCGATGTGCTCGACGGTGAGCTTGTCGGCTCAACAACCTTCTGATTCTTGAAGTCGTAGTCGCCGTTGTACCAGTCGATTTGTCCCTTTTCATACGCTGTGCAGAAATCCGTAACAGTAGGTCTTGTTCCGCCGTAAGCAGAGTAATAAACCTGCGGCCATACAATATTATTGTTAAGCGACGCCTTTGAAACGTCAACCTTTTTCGACTCGCCTACTCTCACCTTTCTTGCCACAACAACCGTTCTCCAGTTTGTAAACTCATAGGAGCAGGTTGAAAGCGTGATAAGCTCGTCGTCCTCGTTAACGTCAACGGGGCAGTTGAACAGTGAACGGATTCTTACGTTGTAAACATAGTTCATAAAGTCCTTTTCGTTCTGGAAGTCGCCGACCATATAGTTAAAGAACTCGCCCTGAGTGGAGAGCGTGTTGGTCTTGAACACCGAAATAATCTTGTACGTTCCCTGCTCGTCGGGAGTGTCGAACTCTATTGTAGGCGATTTCTTGTAAAAGTCAAGGTCGCCTGTCGTTCCTCCGTACTTAAGCAAGTCGCCGAACATTGAGCCGTCCTGAATGTGGTGGCCGTGAATTACAACGTTCTTGCTGTCAGTACCCTTTGTGCAGCGGTAGTCAAGGAAAATACTGCCGAATGAATCCCAGTCCTTCTTGTAGTTGTGCGAAAGATAATACTGATACGTTCTGTCGTCGCCTTTATGCCACAAAACAGGATAGTCAATCTGCGTGTTATCAAGCTGAATCCAGCCGACAATTTCCTCGTTGATTTCCTTTAGTTTTTTCCAGTCTATAGTATCTCCTGTATCGGGTTTTTTATTACTTCCCGTATTGTCCTCGGTGCCATGAGCAATTTTCTGAATTTCACCGTTGAGAGCGGCGTTTCTCATACTGAGGAACACCATATTGTACATCAGCAGTGAAAGAGCAGTCAGGAAAACAAGGAATGATGCGATTACAACGCACTTTCTTGTGATTTCCTTGCCGCCGTCACCCCTCATCGGGATAAAGCGGTAAGCAAAGCCTGTTCTTTCGGGAACATATTCTTTAATACCGAAGCCGTCGGGATAATCCTCTGCGGAGTTTTCAAAAACTTCCTTCGTTCTGACCGCCGCAAGTGAAATTACGTCGTCGTCGTTTTCTCCCGTAAGGCTCGCCTGCGGAAGTACGGCAACCTGCAAGCCCTTGAACATAAAGCAATAGCCCTTGTAGCCGTTGCCGAATTCTCCGAGCTTGAACACCTTTGACTTTTTGCGGTAGAGCCTAAATTCCTCTTCAAGTGCGTCAAGCTCTTCCTGAGAAGCACCCCTCTTTTTAGCGTCGTTAAATGCCTTATCTCTCTTTTTCCAGTAGTCCTTCGGTGTGCGCTCGTTTGCACTGTGCTCCGCCTCGGCAACCGTTTCAACAAAGTACTTTCTGAAAGAAGTGCTGTCAGTTGTTGAAAGTGCGTTTGCAATAATCACAACGTCGGGTCTGTTACTTGACTTTGCAATCTCGTCAAGCGACGCCTTGATTTTTCCTGCCTTTAAAACGGTGTTTTTAACGCCTGTCAGCGTGTAGCCGTATTTGTCAAGCCTTGCCTTTAATTCTGGCTTTTTATCGACAAGACCGACAGCGTTCTTGTTTCGAACTACCGAAATAATTTCAATATTAACCTGATTCACCTGAGTATCACCCCTTGTATCAGTCGTCGGCTGAAATATATGTTATCTTAAGGTTTTGCAGAGCCTCGTCAACAAGCGGTGCAAAGCCTGCCTTTTCCTGAGCCTCTTTTACGTATTTTAAAACAGGTCTTGTGCGTGGGTGCTTCGGCGTAAACACCGTACAGCAGTCCTCGTAAGGCTCAATCGAAGTTTCGTAGGTATCTATCTTATATGAAATATCAATAATTTCCTGCTTATCCATACCTATAAGCGGTCTGAACACAACCATATCGGTCGCTTCGTCGGTACAGCCGAGTGCGCCGATTGTCTGGCTTGCAACCTGACCGAGGCTCTCGCCCGTAATTAGTGCCGAGCAGTCGTTGTCAAGCGCAATCTTCTCGGAAATCTCCATCATCAGGCGGCGCATAATAATAGTAAACAGCTCCTCGGGACAATCGTCCTTTATCTTCTCCTGAATTTTGGTAAACGGAACGGTGTACATTGTCATTCTGCCTGCATAGCGGCTTACCTTTTGCAGGAGCTTAACAACCTTTTCCTCGGCACGTCTGCTCGTGTAGGGCGGACTTGCAAAGTGAATGGCGGTAAGCTTTATACCACGTTTTGCCATCATATATGCGGCTACAGGCGAGTCGATTCCTCCGCTTATCAGAATAGCGGCTCTGCCTCCTGTGCCTACGGGAATACCGCCTGCACCCTTTTCGGGGTCGCAGTGGATATATGCGCCGAAGTCACGGATTTCAACATAAACGGTAACCTCGGGATTGTGAACGTCAACCGTAAGGTGAGGGAATTTTTCAAGAATCACTCCGCCGAGCTCACGGCAGATTTCAGGTGACTTGTACGGAAAACGCTTGTCACTGCGCTTTGCCTCAACCTTAAAGGTCTTTGCCGATTTAAGAGTTTTTTCAAGATAAACCGGTGCGGTCTGCAAAACGGACTCAAGCGTCTTTTCCTCGCAGACAGCCGCCCTTGAATAGGCAACTATACCGAACACCCTTGAAACTCTCTCGCAAGCCTCGTCCAAGTCAATATCCTCCGACAGCGGCTTTACATAGATAGTCGACTGTGCTGAGGTAATTTCAAAACGTCCGAGAGGACTCAATGCAAATTTGATATTCTTTTTTAAAACGTCTTCAAACGAACGGCGGTTGAGTCCCTTTAAAACAATTTCGCCGTCCTTCAAAAGGATAATTTCTTTCATATGCCTTCCTTAAATTCTATAATAATATAAGTTTTTATTTCTGTAGCGGCGAACTGTGTTCGCCATTTTTATAAATTGCAATGCAATTTATAAAACGGGACGTCTGGGAAGCCGTCCCCTACGGCTGTAAAGGAAACGTTTGTATTAATTCCGTAGGGGACGGGTTCCTACACGTCCCAAAACGTTTCCGATATATCAACATAAAATCAGCAAACAAACTTATCCAAACAACACGCATTATTACAGATTCGGAGCGAAGCGACCCGAAACTCCACACTCCACTCTCCACACTCCAAACTCACTAACGGTGTGCAAGCACCGACAGTCCTGTTTCAATGCATTTGCAAAGCACGTCAATGTCCTCTTTGCAGTTGTATTTTGAAAAGCTGATTCTCAGTGCGCTGTCTGCACGTTCTTTTGAAAGTCCCATAGCACTTAAAACGTGGCTCGGCTTGCCCTTTGCGCAGGCACTTCCCGAGGAAACAAAAACGTCAAATTCTTCAAGGAAATGGAGCATTGTTTCACTCCTCACCCTACCTGCCGAAATATTCAGCACATACGGCAGAGCGTTTTCGGGAGAATTTATGCTTACTCCGTCAATCTCTTTCAGCTTTTGCCTTGCGTATTCATTAAGTTCCGATATTTTCGTGTAGTTTTCGTCATTATTAAACTCCTCGCAGGCAACACCGAACGCCGCAATCAGCGGAAGTGCCTCGGTACCGGGGCGGATTTTCTTTTCCTGCTCGCCGCCGTACTGGTGAGGAACAATGCGAACGCCCTTTTTTATGTACAGTGCTCCGCAACCCTTTGGTGCGTGAACCTTGTGTGCGCTTACGGTAATCAGATCTGCACAAAGCCGTCTTGCGTTAAGCGCAATTTTGCCGAACGCCTGAACTGCGTCGGTGTGGCAGATTACGTCGCTGTTCTTTTCCTTAACGGCAGAGAAAATTTCGCTTACGGGCATTACCGCACCCGTTTCGTTGTTGACGCACATAACGGAAACAAGGATTGTGTTGTCATCAACCTCCTGCAAAACGCTTTCGGGAGTGATTATTCCGTTCTCGTCAGGTGAAATTCTCACGACCTCAAAGCCGTCGTTTTCAAGCTTCTGCGCCGACTCAATAATACTGCTGTGCTCAACAGAGGAAATAATAATCCTGTTTCCACGTCTTTTTTTCGCCTGTGCAACACCGAAAAGTGCTGTGTTGTTAGCCTCCGTACCGCCGCTTGTAAAGAAAATTTCTTCACTCTGCGCACCGAGCCTTTTTGCAACCGACCTTCTCGCCGATTCAAGCTCCTTTTCCGCATTCATTCCCTTGAGGTGCAGGGATGAGGGATTGCCGTAATTTTCAACCATTATCCTGTATGCTTTTTCAGCCGCTTTTTCGGAAACAGCCGTTGTTGCGCTGTTGTCAAGATAATGTTCCAAAAACGTTCCCTCCCCCAGTCGAGTGCCTCGACACGCAATTCGGGCAGACAGGTCGATATTTCCAAGCCTGCTGTGCCCGACCGTTTCGAAGCTGTATCTTATAAAGTCATACATATAAATATACATTTAACATTATACAACATACCGCAAGAAAAATAAAGTGAAAATTTTAACATAAATATTTAAAATACGGACAAAATAAAGGTAAAGAACAGATAACAAAAAGGGGTATCATATGATTTCACCACAAGAATACGATAAAATTGTGAAGAAAAATTCACCGAAAAGTAAATGTTTTGTGAACGGACTCAAAGCCTTTTTAATCGGCGGAGCAATCTGCACAGTCGGTCAGTGGCTTATCAACCTTTACGGTGCGCTCGGAATTGAGGAACAGCAGGCAAAAACGCTAACCTCGGTAACGCTTGTATTCCTCGGAATACTGCTTACGGCAATCGGAGTGTACGACAAAATCGCAAAACACGCAGGCGCAGGAACGCTTGTGCCGATTACAGGCTTTGCAAATGCCGTTTCCTCACCGGCAATCGAGTTCAAGTCCGAGGGCTATGTCGCAGGCTTAGGCGCAAAGCTGTTCATCATCGCAGGACCGGTAATCGTGTACGGTGTATCAGCGTCAATAATCTACGGCGCAGTGCTCTGGATTCTGCATATGTTCGGTATAACGCTGTTTTGATTATTCAATCAGCCAAGTAAAACGGGACGGTTAACAACAACCGCCCCGTTTTCTGTTGTATCTCTATATTTTACAGCGACAGCGTTCTGAAATTGTCGTTCAGAATGTTACAGCTGTTATTAAGTTTTTCAATTTCTTCTTCCGTCAGCTTCATCTCAAGAATACGCTTTGCACCTCCTGCGTTTACAAAGCAGGGATTGCCGATAAACACGTCCTTTTTACAGCCGTATTCTCCCCTCAGCCTTGTCGAAACCGTCAGAACGGAGTTTTCGTCATTCAGAATCGCCCTTGCAATTCTCACAATCGCCATACCTATTCCGTAATACGTCGCACCCTTTGCTTCAATTATCTCCTGCGCCGCTGTGCGCACATCAACGGCAATTTTTTCAAGCTCCTCCATAGAATACGTCTGCGAATTGTCGGCAAGCACGTCCTTAATCGGCTTGACGGCTAAAATCGCCTGACTCCACGGCACAAACTCGCTGTCGCCGTGCTCGCCGATTACATATGCGTGAATGTTCCTCGGGTCAATCTCAAAATATTCGCCCATAAGATAGCGCAGTCTTGCCGTATCAAGCGTTGTTCCCGTACCGATAACCTTAGCCGCATTAAAGCCCGAAAGCTCAAACGTAACCCTTGTCATAATGTCAACGGGATTTGTCGCAACGAGGAAAATTCCGTCAAAACCGCTCTGTACCACATTCGGCACAATGGAAGAAAAAACCTTTGTGTTCCTCTGCAAAAGCTCGAGCCTGCTCTCACCGGGCTTCTGATTTACTCCTGCGCAGATTACCGCAATGTCAGCGTCCGAGCAGTCGCTGTAGCTTCCGCTGTAGATTTTCATACTTGAATTTGAAAACGCAAGTCCGTGATTCAGATCCATAGCCTCGCCGTTGGCTCGCTTTTCGTTGATATCAATGAGCACCAGCTCATCGCAGAGATTGCGGTTAAGCGCCGCATAGGCAAAGCTCATTCCGACCATTCCCGTACCGATAAGTACAATTTTTTTCCTGTTGTCAGCCATAATATTCTCCCTTTCATTAATACGCATTTTTCCGCAAAAGTTTATGCGAAAATTATAAAAGCTCTATTATTTTCTGCTGACAGCGTTTTAATATTCCGAAAAATTGTTTCTTGTTATTAATTCCTTGATATATTTAATCGCAAATCAAAATTTTCCAATAATTTCACATCAGATATGTAAAAAATATGAAAAAACTCCTTGAAAGTCAATATATTTTATGCTAATATTAATAAGATAAAGCTACACACTTTACTATGTTTTATTGTGAATTCTTATATGAAAGGAAATGAGAAAATGTACAAAATAGTTAAGAAAAAAGTTCTTAACCCCACTGTTACATTGATGGAAATTGACGCTCCGCTTATCGCTAAAAAGGCAGAGCCGGGTCAGTTCATCATTCTCAGAGTTGATGAGGACGGCGAGCGTATTCCGCTTACCGTTGCAGGCTATGACAGAGAGGCAGGAACAGTAAGAATCATCTTCCAGATTGTCGGTGCTACTACCGAAAAGCTCAATCATCTTGAAGAGGGCGACTGCATTCACGACTTCGTAGGTCCTCTCGGCGTTCCCACCCACACCGACGGTCTTAAAAAGGTCTGCGTAGTCGGCGGCGGCGTTGGCTGTGCAATCGCACTTCCCGTTGCCGAAAAGCTCCACGAGCTCGGCTGTGAGGTTCACTCAATTGTCGGCTTCAGAAGCAAGGACCTCGTTATTCTCGAGGACGAATTCAGAGCTTGCTCCGACAAGTTTATTCTTATGACCGACGACGGCTCCTACGGCGAAAAGGGCGTTGTTACCGCTCCGCTTGAAAAGCTCATTAACGACGGCGAAAACTACGACCTCGTTATCACAATCGGTCCGCTCATTATGATGAAGTTCGTTGTCAAGACCACAAAGCCCCACAACATTCCCACAACCGTTTCAATGAACCCGATTATGATTGACGGAACAGGTATGTGCGGCGGCTGTCGTCTTACAGTAGGCGGAGAAACAAAGTTTGCCTGCGTTGACGGTCCCGACTTTGACGGCTTCAAGGTTGACTTCGACGAGGCTATGAAGCGCGGCTCAATGTACAAACCCTTTGAGCGCCACGCTTACGAAGAAACCTGTAATCTTTTCAAAAAGGAGGTTGAGTAATTATGCCTAATATGTCACCCAAAAAGGCACCGATGCCAACCCAGGACCCTGATGTAAGAAACAAGAACTTTCTCGAGGTAGCAACAGGCTACACTCAGGAGGTTGCTATAGAAGAGGCACAGCGCTGCCTTAACTGCAAAACAAAGCCCTGCGTTGCAGGCTGTCCCGTACATATTGCAATTCCCGACTTCATCAAGGAGGTTGCAAACGGTAATTTTGCAGCAGCTTACGACATAATTTCCGAGTCAAGCTCACTTCCTGCTGTATGCGGACGTGTTTGTCCTCAGGAAACACAGTGTGAAGCAAAGTGCGTAAGAGGCATTAAGACTGAGCCTGTCGGTATCGGCAGACTTGAGCGTTTCGTTGCCGACTGGCACAACGCTCAGCCCAACGCTGAGGTTCACAAGCCAGAATCAAACGGTCACAAGGTAGCCGTTATCGGCTCAGGTCCTGCCGGTCTTACCTGCGCAGGCGACCTTGCAAAGAAAGGCTATGACGTAACTGTATTCGAGGCTCTCCACCTTGCAGGCGGCGTACTTGTTTACGGTATTCCCGAATTCAGACTGCCCAAGTCGATTGTTCAGAAAGAGGTTGACACTCTCAAACAGCTCGGCGTTAAGGTAGAAACAAATATGGTAATCGGCAGAGTAATCTCGATTGACGAGCTTATGGACGAATACGGCTTTGAGTCTGTATTTATCGGCTCGGGCGCTGGACTTCCCAGATTTATGAACATTCCCGGCGAAAACCTCTGCGGTGTTTACTCGGCTAACGAATTCCTCACAAGAACAAACCTTATGAAAGCGTATAAGGACGATCCGACAACTCCGATTATGCACGCTAAAAAGGTTGCAGTAGTCGGCGGCGGCAACGTTGCAATGGACGCCGCACGTTGTGCAAAGCGTCTTGGTGCTGACGAGGTTTACATCGTATACAGAAGAAGCGAAGAGGAGCTTCCTGCACGTAAGGAAGAGGTTGAGCACGCTAAGGAAGAGGGAATCATCTTCAAGCTTCTCAACAATCCCATTGAAATCATCGGCAACGAGGACGAGTTCGTAACCGGTATGAAGTGCATTAAGATGGAGCTTGGCGAGCCTGACGCAAGCGGAAGAAGAAGACCTGTTCCCGTAGAGGGCAGTGAATTTGTACTTGACGTTGACGCAGTTATCATCTCAATCGGCACATCCCCCAACCCGCTCATCAAGTCAACAACAAAGGGACTTGACACACAGAAGTGGGGCGGCATTATCGCAGACGAAAACGGTCTTACCTCACGTGAGGGCGTTTACGCAGGCGGTGACGCAGTAACAGGTGCCGCAACCGTTATTCTCGCAATGGGCGCAGGCAAAACAGCCGCTTCCGCAATTGACGAGTACATTCAGAACAAGAATAAATAAGCGTTTATTTTTAAATTAATTGCGGTCGGAACAATGCTATAATGTGTTGTTCCGACCGTTTTTTCAGAATGATTTTTAAAGCATCAGTTTATACGTAAACTATAATTTAGCGTTGGATTATTGTAACGTTAACGTAGGGACACGGCACGCCGTGTCCACACAAAAATTGCAATGCAATTTTTGTGAATGGGACGTGTAGGAACCCGTCCCCTACGGAAAGGTTTGTTTGTTACAATAATAATGATATATTCGGTTGCATTTGATAGTCAATACGGACACGGCACGCCGTGTCCCTACGACTGTAATACAAACGTTTCCTTTATATCCGTAGGGGACGGCATCCCTGACGTCCCGAAACGTTACATATATATCAACGTGAATTCAGCAAACAATCCTTTGCAAACAACACGCACTATTACAAATTCGGAGCGTAGCGACCCTTAACTCCACACTCCACTCTCCACACTCCAAACTAATCTAAATTATAGTATTTCTCAATAAAATGGAAAACCTATTGAAAATATTATTCTACTCTCTGATAAAATGGTGAAAATATGATAATTGATACACACGTTCACATCGGTAAAATACTTGTTTTCAATATGTCTGAGCAAGACGTTCTGTACTCAATGGACAGGTACGGCATTGACTTTTCTCTTGTTTCAAACGTTGAATGTGCAGAAAATGCTCCCAGCGGCACCCTGATTCCGCAGAATTTGCAGAAACCGCAAAACGCCGTTCTTGAAGAAACTCTTGAATTCGCAAGAGCTAATTCCGACAAAATCGGAGTATTGCCGTGGCTGAAAATCAGGCAGGAACGCCCCGATGCAGAATTCATCAGAATGATTGCCGACAACAGGGATATAATCTACGGACTAAAACTGCATCCGTTTCATTCAAGGACAGCTCCCGATGATGAAACGCTTGAATCTGTTTACAAATTAGCGGCAGAATATAGTTTACCTGTAGTTTCGCATACAGGAGGTTGTGCTGAGGCTGATTCGCTCCGCCTTTACAACGCCGCAAAAAAGCACCCCGAAGTAAATTTTGTTATGGTGCATATGGACTTAGGCAGTGACAACAGTCAGGCTATTGAGTTGCTCGGCAAACTGCCGAATCTCTACGGCGACACCACGTGGGTACCTGTCGAGAGCACGCTCAAAGCAATAAAAAAGTGGGGCAGTGAGAAAATCCTCTTCGGTTCGGACAACCCGATTGACGGCAAGGACACCTATCTTAATGATAAATTTGGCAACCGTTCGCTTTATCAGCAGTATTTTAACGAGTTCAAAGCTATGGTCAGCAAGGAAGATTACGACAACGTAATGTACAAAAATGCTGAAAGGCTGTTCGGAATAAAAATCTGAAATTTATCATTTTACAACTTACAATTCAAAAAAATGCAACTAAAAACGGCAGTTTCAAATCCCGAAACTGCCGTTATTTTTCTATGTTCTTGTACTGCTTTATGACGTTGAGAAAAAATAATTTTTCGTCATCGCTTAACGTTGATAGATTCTGCGCAATCTGCGTCATAATTTTGTCGCTCTGCACTTCCATTGTATCGCTTAAAAGATAGTCAACAGTAACTCCGAGAGCGTCTGCAATCTTCACAAGCGTTTCAACGCTCATATTTCTGCCGTTTTCAATCAGGCTCATAAAATTTGTCGATATGTCAACCATTTCAGCAAGCTTTTCCTGCGTAATTCCGCAGTTCATACGGGTTTTCCTTATTCTGTTCCCCAAACAATATAAATCCATACAGTCAACCTCCAACTACTATTATAGTTGGATTTTTTAAACTAAAAACACATTATATTTGTATTTTTATATTGACAATATTTGTAGTTATATATATAATATATACATAAACGAACAAATATCGATAAAATATCTGTGTTTGTTTATCAAATTATTTTAAGGAGAATCTGTATGTACACAAGACCAATCATTTTCAAGGTTTATTCAATTATCGTTATGGTATTTGCCGCTTTAGGGTTTATCGGCAGTATAATTTCGGGATTTTCATTCACTAGTATTCTTTCAAAATACTTTCCGTTTCTGAACGGTTTTTCAGCACTGGTAATGGTTTTACTGGTAATCGTATCGTTAGTATCATTATTCTTCAGTTACATTGAATTTTCGTCAATGTTCACCTTTGCAGAAATGATAGAATACGAAAACAGCAATTCGATGTATCCTTTTGAAAAGAAATCATTTGTTCTTCCTGCAAAATTCTACAAAGGCTACGGCTCTGCTATTTTCTACATTACATTATTTTTAGAAGCTATTGTAATAATTGCCACAATAATCAGTGCTTCAATCGAAAAACAGGCTTTCATTTGCATACCTGTTATCCCTGTTGCTATTTCTTTACTTTCACTAGTCCTTACCTACATAGTTTATTATGCAAAATACAAGGCTTTTGCTGATTTACTCACAATTGCAAGTCAAAAGGAAGTTGACCAGGCAACAAAGGAAAGCCTTAAGGAAAACAAGCCCAATTTTCTTCGCGGATATTGCACATTCCTTTTTGTAATAGCAATTATTTCCGCCATAGCAATTATAGCTTTAGTCATCATTATGTTCGGTTCTCTTTCAAGTGCACTCGGAATAGGAGTAGCAATTGCAGTTTCCGCAATTTATGTAGCTCTTGGCATTCTGTTATTCCTATCCTTGAGCGTAACAGGCTGTTACTTTGACAACCTTGCAAAAATGCTCGAACACCATATGATTAGATTTAAAATGATATAAACATTAGTTTTTTATTAGGAGAATATTAATATGTATTGTTCAAAATGCGGATATAATAATCCTGAAAATAATAATTATTGCCAAAACTGTAACGCTAGTTTGCGAGATGAAGAAAAGATAATAACCAAACAGGAATATCTTAAGGAATATCATTCAGACCATCCGGGGTATTATGCCCTGTGTATTTTTTCAATTATTTTCGACATAATTGGAGCTGTGATAATAATTTCAAAGGTTGCAGGAACAAAAATATTCTTTGGTTATATGTCATCCTCAGCCGAAAGAGAATTAATTACGGCAATTATTATAGGCATTGCCTTTTGGGTATTTGGCTCAATATTCCTTATTGCCGCTAAATCAATGGATAAAAAAGCTGGTGAAGAGTATGAAGATTATATGATTGCTCTTACTTCAAAACGTTTGCACAATGAATCATCACATACATTCCAGTCATATAACAAACCTGATGATGTGTGGGAATGTCCCAATTGTCATTGCAAAAGCTATTACGGCGACAATCCTGAATGTCCAAATTGTCATTGGAAACCATAAATGAGGTATTCTTTAGTTAATAATAATTCGAACGAGGTAGTATAAACGAAAAAAATAATCGGTATTTTCCTTGCATTAATTATTTGCTTTTCTGTTACCGCATGCATTAATTCAGATACAGCAAAATCTGTTGAACTTACAGACGAAGATTACAAATATATTGATACAGTATATAATTCAATGACTTCTTGGGACATAAGTAAATATGACAGCGGAAAAAACTGGAATATAAATAAGATAAGTTTTTTTGATTTTGACGGTACGGAAAAACTTACGTTTTATGTTAATTATCCTATAACTGACGTTTACGGCCATGGTTACTATGTTTATTCTGATTCAATGGAACCAATATCATTAAGTATCTACGATCATGATGCACGAATAAGAAACAGAGGATGGATATCTCAAAATACAATAAACGGCATTCAATGGGATACGGATGCAACAGACGAAGAAAAATATGAAGCAATAAAAAATGCATACATATACTTTTTACAAAACAACATCTATAAAGATTAATGCAAAAACGGCGGCTTCGCAGTGAAGCCGCCGTAATTATTTGTATTATTTGATTTTATCAAAAAGATTATATCAATTAAAAGTTGTATCTTGCGTAAGAGTCAGAAAAATGTAAAATTCGGGCAACCGTTATTTCCTATAACGCCGCTCTGTATTCTCGGACTAAATTACTCTTACTCTGATAACGCCTTCAACTGCCGCAATTTTGTCTGCGTCAGCCTTATCTGCGCCTGCAACGTCGATGATTGTGTAAGCGTAGTCGCCTCTGCTCTTTGAAAGCATATTTTCAACGTTGCCGCTGATTTCTGTAAGAACCTTCTTGAGAAGCTCGGGAACATTCTTGTGCATTACGCAGAAACGTGTGTCACCTTCGCTTGTTCTTGCAAGTGAAATTGCAGGATAGTTAACAGAGTTGATAATGTTGCCGTTTTCGAGGTACTCCATAACCTGGTCGCAAGCCATAACAGCGCAGTTTTCTTCACTTTCGGGAGTTGATGCGCCGAGGTGAGGCATACAGATTACGTTCTCCTCGCCGAGAATATCGTCTGTACCGAAGTCGGTAACGTACTTTGCAACCTTGCCGCTCTTGAGAGCTTCAAGAACTGCTGTTGAATTTACAAGACCGTCACGGCTGAAGTTGAGAATGCGAACGCCGTCTCTCATCTTTGTAATCATATCAGCGTCAACAAGGTCCTTTGTATCGGGAGTGAGCGGAACGTGGATTGTGAGGTAATCGCAGTTAACCATAACTTCCTCGTTGCTCTTCATAAGCTTAACAGCGGGGTCAAGTCTTAAAGCGTTGGGAACAGACATAAACGGGTCAAAACCGACAACACTCATACCGAGAGCAACTGCGCAGTTAGCAACAAGAATACCGATTGCGCCGAGGCCGATTACGCCGAGAGTTTTGCCCTTGAGCTCGGGACCAACGAACTGGCTCTTGCCCTTTTCAACCATCTTGCCGACAGCGTCGCCGTTACCCTTAAGAGTTTTAGCCCAGTCAATACCCTCAGTAATCTTTCTTGAAGAGAGGAGCATACCTGCGAGAACAAGCTCTTTAACTGCGTTTGCGTTAGCACCGGGAGTGTTGAAAACAACAATGCCCTGCTCGGAGCATTTGTCCTTGGGAATGTTGTTTGTGCCTGCGCCTGCTCTTGCAATTGCGAGGAGGTTGCTGTCAAACTCCATTTCGTGCATTGACGCACTTCTTACGAGCACTGCATCGGGATTCTGAACGTTGTCGCCGTAGGTGTAGTTTTCACCGAGGCGGCTTGTGCCGATGCTTGAAATTTTATTTAATGTCAGAATATTGAACATTGTAATCAATCCTTTTTAATATATGTTTGGGCGGTTCATATCCGCTCGTACTGTCAAACTAATACTTTCAGTTAACAAAATAACACAAGAAAAAATGTAGGGAACAGTCTTGACTGTTCCGTTGCACACAGATGTTGGCTTTAATCCTGCGGAACGGTCAAGACCGTTCCCTACACTTATATTAATGTTAACTCATTTATTTGAGTTTTAATCAATTATCAGCATTATAAGGTACTGCAATTGATTAATTATTTATTTTCAGCCTCAAATTTCTTCATAAACTCAACGAGCTTTTCAACGCCCTCATAAGGCATAGCGTTGTAGATTGAAGCTCTCATACCGCCAACACTGCGGTGACCCTTGATGTTTACAAAGCCTGCTTCTGTTGCTTCCTTAACAAATTTTGCGTCGAGGTCAGCGTCGCCTGTTACAAACGGAACGTTCATAAGCGAACGGTCCTCGGGAACAACAGTGCCCTTGAACATTTCGGAACTGTCGAGGAAACCGTAAAGAAGGTCAGCCTTCTTCTTATTCAGCTCATACATCTTGTCAAGACCGCCGACTTCATTTTTAATCCACTCTAAAACGAGCTTAGCAATATAGATTGTGTAGCAGGGCGGAGTGTTGAACATTGAGCCGTTGTCAGCGTGAGTTTTCCAGTTGAGCATTGTAGGAGTGATGTCCATAGCGTTGCCGATTAAGTCCTCACGAACGATAACAACAGTAAGACCTGCGGGAGCCATATTCTTCTGTGCGCCTGCATAAAGAACGCCGAACTTTGAAACGTCGATAGGTCTTGAAAGAATGCAGGAAGAAATATCAGCAACAAGCGGAACGTCGCCTGTATCGGGAAGCTCATTATATACTGTTCCGTAGATAGTATTGTTCATACAAATGTAGAAGTAGTCAGCGTCCTTTGTAAAGGTCGAAGGATCGAGCTTGGGTATGTATGAGAAGGTCTTGTCAGCCGAAGAAGCAACAACATTAGCTTCGCCGTAACGAGCAGCCTCAGCATGAGCCTTTTTAGCCCACTGACCTGTGATTACATAGTCAGCCTTGCCGCTTTTTGTCATAAGGTTCATAGGAATTGCGGCAAACTGTGTTGAAGCGCCACCCTGAAGGAAAAGCACCTTGTAGTTGTCGGGGATATTCATAACCTCTCTTAAAAGAGCCTCTGCGCCCTCAATAATTGTACCGTAAATTTTTGAGCGGTGCGACATCTCCATTACGCTCTGGCCACTGCCCTCGTAGTCGAGCATTTCAGCCGCTGCTTTTTTAAGTACAGACTCAGGTAACATTGACGGACCTGCAGAAAAATTGTAAACTCTTGCCATGTCTAAAATCTCCCTTGATTTATTTAAAGAATTTTATATTATTTTCGGCAACGCATTTTATATACAACATTGCCTATAGTTTAACATTTAAATTATACGCCTATATTTTAACAAAGTCAACAATAACGGCGAATTTGTACATAGAAAAATAAATTGATTATATAGTAATTACGCCAAACCTATTTTCTTTTTAATGACGGCATTTTAACCATAAACGGCAGAAATCTGTTTATCACAAACACCATAATTATCTCAACCGCCATAACAAGAACGAAGAACAGCAGAACCTCAGGATAACCGTTACTGCTGATTCCGAACAGGTAATAGCACAAAAGGCGAATCATATAGATTACACCGAGCGTTGAATGAGTGCAGAAAATTATAATCGAATTTCTGCCGAAAAATTGCAGTACCCTGCATTTATCACAAAAAGCCTTGCAGATTATTATCAGAGTCAGCGAGCCGACAATAGCAGTCGGAAAATATATAAGCGGATTTCCGACTCCGCCACGGATATCAATGTTCCTGTTAAAGCTGCTCGGAATAAAATTGACAAAAAACAGAATTATTGAAATGACCGTAACTTTTACCTGATTTTCGGTAAAATAATTACCGTTTATCACCCTGTTAAAATAATATCCGACTAACAGGAATGTTGTTCCTAAAGAAATTCTCAGCAGCATATACGCAGTCTGCCTGAGCAACTTCATAAGTACCGAGGTGTTAAAAATCGGGTTGCCGTTTATAAAAAACGTCACAAAAGAAACGCAGGCAATAAAGAATGCTATTATCAGTAAAAGCACCGACTTCTTTTTTATATGCCGCTCAATCAGCGTAAATGCGATTTTTGACAAAAACAACGCAGGGAAAAACCACGGAGCACCGTAGCCACACAAAGAAACCGTATAGATAACGGCACTAAGCAGATAGCGAGGTGACTCGCCCCTGAGAGCCAGCACTAAAATAATCAAAGCCGAAAAAGTAAAATAAGGATACAAAAGGCTTTTAGCGTCTTTTACGATAAGCTCTTTAAGCGATTTACTCTTCCTTTTCTCTTTGTTCACGTCAAGGAGCATACCGCTTACGCAGAAGAAAACAGCCAGCATAAACGGTGTGTACCACCTTGTCAGCAACGAATTCCAGTTTGCCTCGATATGATAAAACACTACAATCAGCACAGCAATTCCCTTGACCGAGTCAAGATAGCCGATTCGCTGATTATTTGCAGATTTAAGCGTTTTTGCACCGTCCATACAATCAGCCAACCGTGATTTCACCGATTGCAGTGATGATTTCATCTCTCATTCTGATTGCTTCAGTACGTGCAGCCTTTGCAAAATCCTCTTCTGTAAGATTCTGCTTTTTCCATGCGCACATAATGCCACGGCTTGAATTGATAATTGCGCCGAGTCCGTTTTCGTCAAACGCATTTTTAACGTCCTGCGCACCTCCGCCCTGTGCACCGTAGCCGGGAACGAGGAAGAATGTGTGCGGAAGCTTTGCTCTCATCTCCTTAAGCTGTTCGGGATATGTTGCGCCGACAACTGCGCCTACAGCCGAGTAGCCGTACTTGCCCGTAAGCTCCTCTCCCCAGCTCTCGCACATTCTGCCCATATGCTCGTAAACAGTTTCGTCGGTGTCAAGCTTCATATCCTGAAGCTCGCCCGAGCTCGGGTTAGAGGTCTTTACAAGCACGAAAATGCCCTTATCCTTTTCACTGCAAACGCTTGCAAGCGGCTTGATACCGTCAGTTCCGAGGTAGCCGTTTACCGTGAGCGCATCTGCACCGAAAGCGTCAATCTGTTCGCCTGCAACGTCGGTTGTACCGAGGTGAGCCGTTGCGTAAGCCTCCATAGTTGTGCCGATGTCGTTGCGCTTGCCGTCTGTGATTACAAACATTCCCTTTGACTTTGCGTATGCTATCGTATCGCAAAGAGCCTTTACACCCTGCCAGCCGTACATTTCATAATATGCAGCCTGCGGCTTGATTGCCGGAACGATGTCGCAAAGCGAATCAATGAGAGATTTGTTGAACTCAAATAGTGCCGCAGCCGCTCCGTCAAGAGTTTTGCCGTATTTTGCAAAGCAAGCCTCCTTGATTGAAGCAGGAACATAGTCAAGCTTCGGGTCAAGACCTGCAACAGTCGGATTCTGCATTTTCACGATTTTTTCAATAAGTCTGTCAAATGCCATTTTTCTACTCTCCTTTTTAGTCCGTTATCTTATTTGTTCATAACTCAAACGTTTCCTTTACTGCCGTAGGGGACGGGTTCCTACACGTCCCGAAACGTTGCCGAAATATCAACATATGATTTAACAAGTCTATTTTGAGAAAATCACAACGCTGACGTAGGGACACTCACTCCGTGTCCACACAAAAATTGCATAGCAATTTTTGTGAATGGTACGTCTGGGAAGCCGTCCCCTACGGAAAGGTTAGTTTTTTAATGTAATGATGATTTAATCGGTAAAGTTTGATAGCTTTTACGGACACGGCACTCCGTGTCCGTAAGAAAATGTTGTTTGCCTTTATGAATTGATTATATCAAAAAGCTCGTTGCTGAATTTCCAATAATCCTTTCTGTCGTCCTTTACGAACGAGATTGCAGGACGGGGATGAGTATTGAACTGACCGGTGAGCATATAAGGAATGTCATATCCCCATTTTACGCCGTCCTCCTTGAGCTTATGCGTATGCTCCTCAATAATTTTGAGAATCGGGTCAACCTTATACTTCGGATTCTTGAGGAAACCGAGCAAAAGCTCAAGTGCGCAGTTGCCTGCACCTCTGCCCATTCCGTCAACCGTAGCGTCAAGGTAGCTTACACCCTGAGTCATAGCCTCAATTGTGTTTGCAAAAGCAAGCTGCTGATTGTTATGAGCGTGAACTCCGACAGCCTTGTTGTACTTATCGGCGATTGAACAGTAAAGGTCGGCAAGCCTTCTCGACTCCTCGGGATAGAGTGCGCCGTAGCTGTCAACAATGTAGAAAGCGTTAACGGGGCTCTGTCCGAGAATTTCAAGCGCAGTAACAATGTCCTCGGTTTTAGCCTTTGAAACAGCCATAATGTTGATTGTGGTTTCGTAGCCCTTTTTAGCGCAGTCCTCAATCATTTCGATAGCCGCAGGAATCGTGTTGATATAGGTTGCAATCCTGACAAGGTCAATCGGGCTGTCCTTTTTGGGGATAATGTCCTTTTCAAAATCAGTTCTGCCAACGTCAGCCATAACGGCAATTTTCAGCTTTGTCTTGTTGTCGCCGACAATTTTTCTGATGTCAGCGTCGTTGCAGAACTTCCACTTGCCGAAATCCTTTTCGTCAAAAAGCTCTTTTGAAGCCTTGTAGCCGAACTCCATATAGTCAACGCCTGCTTTTACGTTTGCTTCGTACAAGTCCTTGATGAACTTGTCGTCAAATCTGAAATTGTTGCAGAGTCCGCCGTCACGGATTGTTGCGTCAACTACTCGTATGTCCTGTCTTACCGACAGCAAATCACCCTTTTGTGCCATAAAATCTATCTCCTTTTATTCAATTATGTTTTATTTAATGGTTATCTTTCTCAGTCAGCCAAACGATAATTTAATGCGGAATTCGGAATGCGTAATGCGGAATTGAGGTCGAGTGGATAGGTTGCAATAAATTAAAAGTATAGTGCCCGAATTTATTTATATGCGGCGTTGCCGCAGGTGTGGATTTTTGTATTTTTTATTAATGTAGGGAACGGTCTTGACCGTTCCGATTACCTATAGGTTAGCTGTAACTTTGCGGAACAGTCAAGACTGTTCCCTACACTTAAAAACTAAATGTTACCAATATATCCACATAAATTCAGTAAACAATCTTATCCAAACATCACGCACCATCATAATTTCGGAGCGTAGCGACCATTAACTCCACACTCCACTCTCCACACTCCAAACTAATATAAATTATGTTTTATCCGACAATAAATTATTACTCATCAAAAACGACTTTTCCGCCGAGGATTGTCTTTTTAACCTTGCCGCAAAGACTTCTGCCCTTGAACGGCGTATTCTTGCTCTTGCCGTGTAGCTTGTCAACGTCCACAACCCACTCCTCGTCAAGGTCAACAAGCGCTATATCGGCAGGTGCGCCAACCGCAAGCGTTCCTGCGTTGATTCCGAGGATTCTTGCAGGGTTTACGCTCATCTTTTCGACAAGCTTTTCAAAGCTTAATAAGCCACGCTTTACAAGACAGGTAATTCCCACAGCAAGCGACGTTTCCATACCGATTGAGCCGTTCGGTGCAGAAACAAAATCAGCCTTTTCTTCAACCGTATGCGGTGCGTGGTCTGTTGCAATCGCATCAAGTGTGCCGTCGAGCAATCCCCTTACTATCTCGTCAGCATCAGCACATGTACGCAACGGGGGATTCATCCTGAAATCTGCGTCACCACGCAAAAGCTCCCTGTCGGTCAGCGAAAAGTAGTGCGGAGCAGTTTCAGCAGTGACCTTTACGCCCCTGTTTTTAGCGTCCCTGATAAGCTCAACGCTCGTCTTTGTGCTGACGTGGCAGATGTGAACGGGAACGTCAAGCGCCGCCGCAAGGGCAATTTCCCTTGCAGTTCCGCAATCCTCAGCCGAAGCAGGGATTCCCTTTACACCGAGCTTTTCGGAAACCTCGCCCTCGTTGATTTTTCCTCCGTCTGCAAGGTACAAATCCTCGCAGTGGGCAACAACGTGCATACCGTAAATCGGAGCTTTTTTCATAGCGTCGCTGAGGAATTTTGTATTTTCAACAGGTCTGCCGTCGTCAGTAAGTGCGATTGCGCCTGCGTTTTTCAGCTCCTCAATATCGGTAGGCTCTAAGCTTTTCAGCCCCTTTGTGATGCTCGCCGCAACATAGACATTTGCGTCTGCGTCCTTTGCCTTGTCAAGTATATACCTTACAACCTCTCCGCTGTCGGTTGCAGGCGTTGTGTTCGGCATAGCAAGCAGACTTGTAACTCCGCCTGCCGCTGCGGCACGACAGCCTGTGAAAATATCCTCTTTCTGCGTCTGACCGGGGTCACGGAGATGAACGTGCATATCGACAAGTCCGGGAATTGCGCAAAGTCCCTCGGCATCTATATTTTCGCCGTCAAAGCTTAAATTCTCACCGATTTGCGCAATCTTGCCGTTCCTTACAAGGATATCATATCTGCCGCTGATTTTATCGGCAGGAGACACAACGGTTGCGTTCTTTATCAGTAAATCTTTCATCTTATCACCGCCACTGATTATCTGCGTCTGTTATCTCTGTTCTGCGGATTTGACGGACGTCTTTGCTGAACAGGTCTTCTGTTCTGAGAGAATCTGCGTTCGCTTCTGCTGTGAACCTGAACAAGTCCGCCGTTTTCCATTTCACGCCTTTGTGCTCTCTGTCTTTCGGCTCTCTGCCTTGCACGCTCGCGGCGTTCAGCTTCGGCTTTCTGACGTTTTTTCATTGCACGTTTGCGCTTTATCATTCTGCTCACATTTGTGCAGAAATATCCGCAGTGTACTCCGAACGACTTTATTCCGCCGCCGACCTTTTTCATAGCCTCAACAAAGCTTTTGCCTGCGTTCTGAGAGGGCTTTTCAACCTCCTTGACACGCTCTTCAACTTCGTTTATAACGTCAAAATCCTCTGCGTCACGAAGATCCTTACTGCTGATAACCCCTATTGTCTTTTTGGGCGCTTCCTCAAAGAAATCGTCGCTGTCATTGAATTTTACACGCTTTGCTTCCTCACGGACAAGCTCCTCGTCGTTGTTGTAGTCCTCTTCTTCGTTTTCATCGGCTTCGCCGAACAGTCCGTCCTCAATTTCAATAACCTTATCGGTCTTTTTACGGGCTTCTTCGCTTTGAGATGTTTCGGTTTTTTCAATTACCTCAGGCTCTGTTTCGGTTTCAGGCTCTTCTGCCTTTACAGCATTCTTTCCGTTGCTGTAAACTACCTCTGCAAAGCTTTCCTCAGCTTCTGCGGCAGCTTTTTCATCAGCCATTCTCTTGTAACTGAGTATTTCCTCAATCTCGCTGTCGTCAACCTTTCTTTCCGACGATCTGTAAATTTTTACGTCCTCGTTATTGCTCTGCTCAACACCCTTGAAGAAATCATCGGAATCAATCTCGGTTTTGTCAAAGGTGTAGTCATCTTCACCGTTGTCGGATGCTGTATCGGAATAACTGTTTCTGTTTTCTTCAAAATTCTCGTCCTCGTAAACGCTGTATTCTGTCTGCTCCTTAGCAGGATTATTTCTGCGTTTTGAGGTATACTTGCCTGCAAGCTCTTCAAGAATTTTATCATTTTTATTCTTTTTTCTGCGCTTTTTAGCGTGCTTTACAACGATTATGAGGACAATCAGAAGAATTATCACCGCAATTGATGCACCGATGATTATGTACGGAATCATACTTCCGATAGCGCTTTCTTTCAGAAAGCTGACGGAAGAAACAATCTCGGTAAACGTTGCGTAATCCTCAGCCGTCACGTTGCCCGAATTTCTCTGGAGCGTAATGCTTACGCTCATTCCGTCGTAAACGGTGTTAGCCTGATATGCTCTGATTGACAAGCCGTTGCTTGTAACATTTGTATCAAAGTTGAGCCAGACAATTTTTCCTGCTGTGTCGGGGGTGCAGGATGTGTATTCGCTCTGACTGAGGAAGTTTGAGCTTACCTGCGAGAGCTGTTCAGCTTCAAGAAGATTGTAGTTGCCGATTCCCTTGCTCTCGTCGGTTTTGGTCATTGTAACCGTAACCGTAACGGCTGACATACTGTCCATACCCTGCAAATAAATATCGCCGTTTTCAAAATTCTGCATAGTGGTGTTGTAGTCAAGACCGAACACCGAGAAATATCTGTCGGAGTTCTTGCTTGAACGTGTGATAGCCGACATATCACCGGGCAGGAAGATAACCATATCGTCAATTTCGCTGATTGTATAACGCTGTGATTCAGCACTGCAAATAAGTGTACTGCCGATTACGCACAGCAAGGCGCATAAAACAGCCGTTATTTTCTTAAATCCGTTCACCTTCATTAATCATTTCCCCCATACTCATTCGTCAGGATTTTGCAAAACTTTACATATACAGTTTATTATACCTAATTTTCAAACAAATTACAAGACTGTAATTTGTTTTTTTACGATATCCGATAGATATTTTGTAAAATAAGAGATGATTCCTTATATCGTACTAATAACGGCGGCAGGGAAAATCCTTGCCGCCGTTACATAAATTCAATCTTCTTCGTTATCAGACCAACCGGAAATAAAATGCAATTCGCCCGAATCCATATCCATTGCCATATTGTCGCCCATTCGCATTAATAAGTCACCGTCGGTATTTATTGCCATATTATCCGAAATGGTATGTGCAAAATTTCCGTCTTCATAGTCAAAAAAATGTTTACTCATATAAATACTCCTCCTTATCATAGTTTTGTAAGCAACTTATTTACCTCTATAACTTAATTATTTGCATTAATTTCCCATAATGATCTCACATCCATATATTTCAACTCATTGCTGTAACTTATCTGATTATACACATTGTTTACTGCCTCTATATAGCATATAAATGATGGATGGTTGTGGTCATTATAATGTAAATATCTGTTTTTAATGTTCATGTACTGCTTTCTGACGAGTTCCCATTTGCCATTTGCTTTTACATATTCAGCTTTATTTCGTATATTTTTGGAATTTGGCGCTATATTCCAATAGTATCTGCCTAAAAAATTATCGTGAATTAACCTAAAAATATTGCCGTTTTCATCGGTTTTTACAATACAAACATCAATTGAAAATTCGGTAGGATTGCCCCTCGTGAACTGCATTTTTTTGGTTGTCAGAGAGGATGTTGAATCCTGACAATCGCCCCATCCGTAACTGTGTAACGCTTTATTAAACGCCTTTTTTGCATTGTCTTTTATAGTATGATAATCTTCAAAATTCTTGCACCTTACGATTTCAAGGTTGTAATCCAAATCAACCGCTTCCGACGCATTCTGCAAAATAAGATTTCTCGCACCGCTTCCCACAAGGTAAAAATTTGCACCGATATCATATTCCTCTTTTAGAATATGACAAAATGCCTGCATTATCTCGCCCGATAACGCTCTTATCCTGTGTAAAAACTTTTTGTCATCTAAATCGTGATACATACGCTTTCTCCTTTCGTACCCAAACCACCCATTCAGATTCAAGTCTAAATCATTGTATTATATACTAATTATATTTCGAAGTCAACTATTTTTTAACATTTTTGCTAAAAATATTGATAAAAAGTCGAGTGCCTTGACGGGCAAATTTTTTAATTGTAGCGGCGAACTGTGTTCGCCATAATGTATAAATTGTTTCACAATTTATACATAGGGACGTCTGGGAAGCCGTCCCCTACGGAAATGTTTGTTTTTTACTATAATGTTGATATAATCGGTTACGTTTGATGGTTAACACGGACACGTAGTGAGTGTCCCTACGACTGTAATACAAACGTTTCAGTTACAATCGTAGGGGACGGCATCCTTGACGTCCCGAAACGTTATCGATATATCAATCAATCCAAGGCAAACAAACTTATCCAATCAACACGCACTATTACAAATCCGGAGCGTAGAGACCCTTAACTCCACTCTCCACTCTAAATTATAGTTTATTTAATATACAAACGCAAAAAACAGACTGCATTTTCCGCAGTCTGCTCTGTTTATGCACTTTTCTGTTTTTTAAGGTTGTCAAGCTCCCACATAAGTCCGCAGGTTTCATAAAGCTGAGTATCCTTGCCTTCATTATGACAACTCTCAAAATACTCGTAATACAGCTGAATATACTCTGCACTTTCATCCCAGCGAACCTTGTTATCCTCTGTCAGCTCGCTTTTTTCTATGCCGTACCTGTCAACAAGCATTTCTCCGAGATACTTTGTGAATTTCTGCTGACCGTAGATATTCATATGGTCGTCGTTGTAGAAATCCTCTTTAAAATCAAGTCCGACTTCCTTGCAGTTGTTTTCAAAGTCGAGATAATCAAAGCCGTATTCCCTTATAATTTCACCCATCGTGTTGCCCATCTGAAAACGGTCGTAAAACTTTTTCTTGGTAATGCGGTGCGGAAATTTTGCAAACACGACATTGTCAAGCTCGTTGTCCTTGCAGTACTGCAAAAAGCTGCGGAGCTTTTCCTCAGTTTCGGCAGGCAAATCTTTCTTGGACGTATCGCCCTCAACGTCGATTATCTTGCCCTTATAGACGGATTTCGATTTACCCGAAACGCCCTTGAGTGCCGAATATCCCCTTAAATGCAGTGCAATGTTGTCGGGGAATCTTCCGATTGCGCTCTTGCTTCCGTGATACATTACCCAGGGAAGATAGTAGCTCAACTTTTCGTCCTCACTGCCGAACTGATTGATTGTATCAATCTTGTTCTGCGAAAACGGCATACTGTCCGTAAAACGGCGGAGCTTTGCGTCCTTGTCCTTCATCTTGTTGTCATAGAGCGCACCGTTCATCTCTACAAGAATAATCTTCGGATTCTGAGTGCTCTGTATTTCCTTAATCTGCGACTCAAACAAATCTATGTAATTTGCCTCGGTAGCATACGGATAGCTTGTAAAGCCGTACTCGTCATACGCAAGTGCAGAAGAAAACGCCGTATAGACCTCGCTTGCACCGAGCAAAACAACGTCAAGCGAATTTTTCTCCTCCATATAAAATCCGTCAAGCCTTATTTTATTGTGGTCACACCGTACCTGAGTGACTGTCATAATCAAAAACGCCGCCAAAGCAAACGACAGAATTTTGATTGTTCTTGACACATACTTTTTCTTCATTGAATCTGCTCCTAAAACTGCATATACACAAATGCGGCAGGGTCGTACTTCGGACCGTAAATTCCGAACACAAGCACAAGCATCAGTCCTGCAAAAATCACAAGTCCTCTCAATGCAAACGGCTTTCTGTCGAGCATTTCACGTATTGTCGTACTGCTGTGCCTTTCCTGAATTACGCTTGCGATAAATACCACAATCATACCAAAGAGGATAATTGCATATTCGTATTTTTCAAGTCCCAGCTCGCTTATCTGCGACCAGCCTACCGAAAAGCTCTGGTCTGTAAACGCAAGCTTAAACGTTTTCATAGCCTGAGCAAAGTCCGGCGCAACGTCAAAAACGTAGCCGACAAGCACAACAAGAAATGTTCTGAGCATCTGGAAAATTCCGTAAGCAAACGACTCCGCATTTATTCTCAGCTTTGCAAGCACCCAGTCGAATACAGGCTTGAGCAGAATTGAAATCATAATAATTCCGCCGTTCCATATACCGAACGCAACGTACTTCCAGTTTGCACCGTGCCAGATTCCGACAACGAGGAACACAATCAGCGACGCAATACTTGTGGGGAGCACCTTTGCAATATGTGCGCCTGCCTTTGTTGCACCGAATTTTGTGCCCTTCATCTTCTTGCTTGCGTTTATGAAAGCATTTGACATTGCAAGCGGATAGAAAAGATAATTTTTGAGCCACGCACCGAGCGTAATATGCCACCTGCGCCAGTAGTCGTTGATTGACTTTGCAAAATACGGCCGCTTGAAGTTATCGACCATATCAATGCCGAAAATCTGCGCAACGCCCCTTGAAATGTCAATACCGCCCGAAAAGTCGGCGTAAAGCTGGAGCGCATAGAGCAGAATTGTAAACGTAAGCGTAGTACCGTTGTAAGCCGCATAGTCAGCCGTAACGGTGTTTATAGCAACAACGGCTCTGTCGGCGATTATCAGCTTTTTGAAAAAGCCCCACAAAATAAGCTCCATACCGTACTTAAAGCGTGTGAAGTCAAAGCTATGCGGCTCGTAAAGCTGATGAGCAAGCTGGTCGTAAAAGCTGATAGGTCCCTGAATAATCTGCGGAAAGAACGACACGAAAAGCGCAAGCTTTGCAATGTTCTTTTCGGGCGCAAATTTTTCACGGTAAACGTCAACTATGTAGCCCATTGACTGGAATGTGTAAAACGAAATTCCCAAGGGCAGAAACAGCTTTAAAGTCGGTGCAGAAAAGCCGATTCCGAACATACCCATAACGTCATTAAGGCTTCCTGCAAAGAAGTTGTAATACTTCAGAAACGCAAGTATTCCGAAGTTTACGACAAGCACAAGCGCCATAACAAGGCGTTTTTTATGCTTGACTGAACTTTTGAATTTTTTCTTTTTATCCTTGTCCCACGTCTGCTTGTTAAGCTTTAGCGTTTCCTTTGATTTTACGCCTATCCTGTTAATCCACAAGGCAACAAGATAGGTGCTTACAGTCGTAAAAAGGATAAAAGCGACGTATTTATATCCTGCAAAAAGATAGAAAACGTAGCTTGCAACGAGCAGAACAGTCCACTTTTGCTTTTTAAGAGGAAACAAAAAGTAGGCCAGCACCGTCAAAGCGACAAAAAGTATAAAGTTTAATGATGTATAATTCAAAATAACATCCTCACAAAATAATTAACAATGAACAATTATGATAGAATTGTAGCGGCGAACTTTGTTCGCCATAATGAATAAATTGTTACACAATTTATTCATAGGGACGTCAGGGATGCCGTCCCCTACGGAAAGGTTTGATTGTTAATAAAATTATCATATAATCGGTTACGTCTGATAGTCAACACGGACACGGCACGCCGTGTCCCTACGACTGTAAAGGAAACGTATGAGCAAAACCGTCGCTCACAAAAAACGTTTCCTATATTTCAATTTAAAATTCGGGCAACCGTTTTTACCAAAATAACCGATTTTTCCACCCGAAATGCGTGTTGAGGCACTCAACCGACCATTAATTCCGAACTACGCATTACGAATTCCGAATTAAATTCACGGTGTATTAAAAACGTCCGTATAAATCATTTCTCTGACGATTTTCAGTCCGTCTTTTTCCGAATAAATCGAGATAACAGGCATTTCTCTGCTGAGGAACACAGCCATACCCTCCATTGCCGAATATGCGCCCGTACGCTCAAACGCGAGTATATCGCCGATTTCAAGCGATGAAAATTCTGCGTTTCTTGCAAGAATATCGTTTGTTGTGCAAAGGCTTCCGCAAAGCGTCCATTTTTCCGCACTTTCACCGCATTTGCTGCCCTCGCCCTTGATGTGAGTAATTCTCGGAATCTGCATTCCCTGCAACTGTCCGTCATATTTAAGCTGATTAAGCCCTCCGTCCACGATTGCATAGTTTATACCGCAGTTTGTCTTTACGTCCATAACCCTTGTAAAATAATATCCGCAGGGTGCGGCAAAAAATCTGCCCATTTCAACAGTAAGCTTTACCTTTTTGGCAAGCTCACTAATTTTAGGCGCAACCGCACAAAGTCGCTCCTTCTCCGTTTCGTCGGCGTTGTCACTGAAATAATCAACGGCAAGTCCAGTTCCGTACTCAACACGTTCAATCTCAAAGTCAAGCTCGCTCTTTACCCTGTCGATAAACTCGGTAACGTAGTCAAGCTCCTTTTCAATTGCGGCAGGTTTTCTTTTCTGCGTGCCTGTAAAGAAGTGCAGACCGACAATCTCGATTCCGCTGTAATCATCACGGTTTCTGATAACGTCAAGCACATCGTTTTCGTCCATACCGAACTGACTGCCGCCGGTAAGCCTTACAAGCACAGGAACTCTGAGTTCCCTTTTTACTGCGCTCTCGTTAATCAGCTTTAAGTGCAGATAGCTCTCTGCCGTAAACGTGCCGACCTTATCGTCCATTGCACGTTCAACGTCGGCTTTTGTCTTGTTTACGCCCGAAAAAATGACCTTGTCCATATCGGCGTTTGTCTTTTCGCAGATTGTAAGCTCACCGGGACTGCAAACCTCGATTTTATCAAAGCAGTCGGGCAGGCATTTAAGCAAAAACGGGTTTGCTTTTATAGAAAAGCAAAGCCCGGTGTCTGCGCCAAATTCAGTTTTTACAAGCTGAGCACGCTTTTCAAACTCGTCGCTGTCAAAAACATATGACGGAGTGCCGAGCTTCAGCGCAAGCTCTTTGAATAATGACTTGTCCATAAAAACCTCATTCGTCCTGAAGCTGTTCAATTAAAGCCATCATAGACTTTGCCGAATTGAAGTTTTCGGGAACAAGGTTGTTCGGCTTGATTTCAATGTCAAAAGCCTCGTTAAGCTCTCCGACAAGCGCAACAATGTCGAATGAATCGAGCACGCCGTCGTCAATAAGTGCAGTTTCGTTTTCAAAGTCCACGTCAGGTCTTAATTCCTCAAGTATTTCCATTAATTCGTCCATAGTATAACCTCCAGTTTTTTACATTATACAACACGAAGTGCAACAAAAGTGCAACAAAAACGTGCTGTTTATGTAAAAATTTCAAATTTTTATTAATTAAAAAGCGTTCAAACTTTTCCGTAGGGGACGGGTTCCCACACGTCCCCTTTCACATAAATTGCAATGCAATTTATGTGTGGACACGGAGTGAGTGTCCCTACGACGACGTTGTAATAATTCTATTTAAACATCGCTTTCATACTCTGCATATCGAGCTTGCCGTTCGGCAGTTTCGGCAGTTCTTCAAGTGCAACGAGCTTTCTCGGTACCATAAACGCAGGCAGTACCTTTCTGAAATGCAGTACGATTTCCTTTGACTGCACATCGCCCGTATAGAAAAGGTAAAGATGCTCCTTTTCCTTGTTGTAAAGCGCACAGCACTCTCCTATTCCGTCAATCTGCTTTGCAGTTTCTTCAATTTCGCCAAGCTCAATGCGGTGTCCCATATGCTTAATCTGGCGGTCTTTTCTGCCGTGGAACATCAGCAGTCCGTCCTCACGGAAACTTCCGAGGTCGCCTGTCTTGTAAATCAGCTCACGGTAATTTGTGTTGAGCGGATTCTGAACAAACGACTCGTTAGTACGCTGTAAATCACCGTAATATCCGAGCGCAAGAATCGGACCTTTTACACAGATTTCTCCGATTTCGCCGTCAGCAGTTGCAGTTCCGTCCTCGTTAAGCAGAATAATTGAGTAGTTCTCATACGGCTTACCTATCGGCAGAACGGTATCATCATCAACCTTTTCGTCAACGACATAGTATGTGCACGAAGCCGTTGCCTCCGTAGGTCCGTACTGATTGACGTAGAGCACATCGGGCAGATTCTCCTGCCAGATTTTCAGGTACTTGCAAGGCATAACCGAGCCCGAGAAACAAACCTTTTTAAGATACTCAGGCTTTACGCAGTCAAATGCACCGAGCTTTGCAGGCAGTTCAATTCCCGCAACACTCCAGCATAGCGTTGTAACTCTGTTCTTGTTGAGCGTTTCAAACAGCTCGGTAGGCATTGAAAACTCGTTTTTCGGGATAATCACCGTTGACGCACCCGTCTTAAGCGGCAGATAAATATCCCTTACAGCGGCAATATAGTCAAGCGGCGACTGGTTGCCAAGAACATCGCTTTCGTTAATGTTGAGCACCTTGCACACTGCGTCAATATAGCACATCAGCGAATGGTGCGAGGTGATAACGCCCTTTGGCACACCCGTAGAGCCCGAGGTGAAAATCACATAAAGCGGTGAAATCTCGGTAAGCCCCGAGCGAGCCTTATTTAGCAAGTTTTCATCGGGAATTGTCGATATTATATCATCTATGATAATTATTTTTCCATTAAAGTCAAGTTTTTTTGCCGTTTCAAGGTGTTCTTTGTCTACAAGCATAAAATCCGACTTAATTACGCCCAGTATGCTGTTCAATCTTGACAGCGGCATTGTGGCGTCCATCGGTGCATAAAAGCATCCTGTCCTTACAACGCCGAGAAAAGCGGCAGGCGTCAGCACGTGACGGCCGCTCATAACCACAACAGGAGAATTGCCCGAAACAAGTCGGGCAATGTAAGTACCAATTGATTTTGTGTAATTGTTAAACTCAGAAAAAGTAATCTTTCTGTTTTCGTCGGCAAAAACCGTCTTGCCGGCATACATTTCGGCAGTATTATCAAGCCAATCCAAAACCGAAGTCTGCATATTCTCAATCCTATCTCTATGAAATTTATTCCACCGTAACGGATTTTGCGAGGTTTCTTGGCTTATCGGGGTCGTTTCCTCTGTTTATTGAGGTGTAATATGCGAGCATCTGAAGCGGAACTACAGCCGTAATCGGCATTAAAAGCTCCTCCGAATGCGGAATTTCCACAACATAATCAGCCACGCCGTCCTTAAGCTCTCTTGCGCAGGAATCTGTGCAGACAAGGATAATCTTTGCTCCTCTCGACTTGACCTCAACAATATTGCTGATAGTCTTGGGGATTACGTCAGTCTGAGTAGCGACCGAAATAACAGGCATATCCTCGTCAATAAGCGAGATTGTGCCGTGCTTTAGCTCGCCTGCCGCATAGCTTTCGGAATGGATATATGAAACCTCTTTAAGCTTCAGCGAGCCCTCCATTGAAAGCGCATAGTCAAGACCTCTGCCGATATAAAGCAGGCTGTCAGCCGTTACAAGCTTTGTTGCAATAAATTTACATTTGTCCTCGCAGTTGTCGATAACATACTGAACTGCGTCGGGCATTTTCATAAGCGCAGATATAAGTCTTTTACACTCTGCAACGCTTACTGTTTCCTTTGCAAGTGCAAGCTCAAAGGCAAAGAGATACACAACCGAAAGCTGAGTGATATACGCCTTTGTTGACGCAACGGCAATTTCTGGACCTGCAAGCGTGTAGATAAGCATATCTGCCTCACGTGCAATTGAGCTGCCCTTTGCATTTACAATTGCAAGCGTAGTAGCACCCTTCTGCTTTGCAAGGCGCATTGCGGCAAGGCTGTCGGCAGTTTCGCCCGACTGAGAGATGATAATAACAAGGTCACCCTTGCCGATAATCGGATTTCTGTAGCGGAACTCGGAAGCAATATCTACGTTTACGGGAACTCTTGCAAGGTCCTCAATAACGTATTTTCCTACCATACCTGCGTGCATAGCAGTACCGCAGGCTACAATCGTAATGTTAGTAAACTCCCTGAGCTTTTCAAGTGTAATTCCGCACTCCTCAAGGCAGGGCAAGCCGTCCTTGATTCTGGGCATAATTGTTGTTCTTATTGCAAGCGGCTGTTCATGGATTTCCTTAATCATAAAGTGAGGATAACCGCCCTTTTCGGCAGCCTCCATATCCCAGTCAGCCGTCTTTAATTCCTTTTCAATCGGGTCAAGGTGCTCGTCAACAAAAGCAACTCCCTCGCCTGACAAGGTTGCAATCTCGTCGTGCTCAAGCAGATAGTAATCCCTTGTGTACTGCAAAATTGCAGGAACGTCGGACGCAATAAAGCACTCGCCCTCTGCAACGCCGACGATAAGCGGACTTTCTCTGCGAACTGCAAAAATTCTGTCAGGGAAGTCCTTGAACATAATTCCGAGTGCAAACGAGCCTTTTAACTCTGCCATAACAGAGTCGATAGTTTCAAGCGGATTTCCGTTGTATTTGTAGTCGAGAAGCTGAGCAACAACCTCGGTGTCTGTGTCGCTTATGAACTCTCTGCCCTTTGAAACCAGGAACTCTTTTAATTCTATGTAATTTTCGATAATTCCGTTATGAACGATTGTAACTCTTGCGCCGCTGTGCGGATGTGAATTCACGTCCGACGGCTCGCCGTGAGTAGCCCACCTTGTGTGACCTATACCAACGTTACCGTTCGGCTTGCCGACAGCCTCAAGCTTATCCTCCAAATCCTTAAGTTTGCCCTTTGTCTTGACAGTTCTGATTTCGCCGTTTTCAAAAACAGCTATACCTGCCGAATCGTAACCTCTGTATTCAAGCTTTGTCAATGCGCTTACAAGCACATCACTGCAATCCCTGTGACCTACGTATCCAACAATACCACACATACCTTTTTCTCCCTTTCAAAAGATACTTATCCTTTTTAATCAGTTAACCTGATGATTGAATGTAGGCACCATCTCGCTCAACAGCTCAACAGTCTTTTCACTGTCGTTGTCATCAGCCGCTTTTCTGAGGTTATGCAGCTTTGCAAGCATATCCTCGGCGTCAATGTCAATCTGGTTGCCTATGAATATTTTTTTATTTGCCGTTGATTCAAGACCTTCCTCGTCCATAAGAAGCTCCTCAAACAGCTTTTCACCGGGGCGAAGTCCCGTAAACACAATTTCAACATCCTTGTAGGGAACTTTTCCGTACATACGGATAAGATTCTCGGCAAGCGTTGTAATCTTGACGGGCGCACCCATATCGAGCACAAATATTTCGCCGCCCTTTGCCATTGCGCCTGCTTCAAGCACAAGCGAAACAGCCTCGGGAATCGTCATAAAATATCTGATAATATCGGGGTGAGTTACGGTTACGGGAGAGCCGCTTTCAATCTGTCTGCGGAAAAGCGGAATTACCGAACCGTTCGATCCGAGCACATTGCCGAAGCGTGTTGTAACAAACTCCGTATGCGTACTCGTCTGCGCCTTATACTGAATAATCATCTCGCAGGCACGTTTTGTCGCACCCATTACGTTTGTCGGATTAACAGCCTTGTCGGTGGAAATCATAACAAACTTGTCAGCGCCGTAGAATTCAGCAAGTGTTGCAACGTTGAATGTGCCGAAGATATTGTTCTTTACGGCTTCCTCAGGAACGGTTTCCATAAGCGGAACGTGCTTGTGAGCCGCAGCGTGGAAAACAAGCTGAGGACGGTATTTTCTGAAAATCACGTCCATTTTGTCGTAATCACGCACTGAGGAAATCAGCGTTACGAGATTGAGCGATGAGCCGTATTCAAGCACCAGCTCCTGCTGTATATCATATGCGTTATTTTCGTAAATGTCTACAATAATAATCTGCTTGGGCGAGTACTTGGCAATCTGCCTTACAAGCTCGCTGCCGATAGAACCGCCGCCGCCTGTTACAAGACAGACCTTGCCTGTAATAAAGCTGCGGATTTCCTCTTTGTTGAACTCAATCGGCTTTCTGCCCAGCAAATCTTCAATCTTGATTTCCTTTGCCTGTGAGATAAGCTGAGTGTGCTTATCGTCAAAAAGCAATTCGCTTAAATAGGGAATAACCTTGATTTTACACTCCGTTGCAGAGCAATAATCAAGGATTCTGCGCTTGTCCTCTTCTTCGCAGGACGGAAGCGCAACAATAATGTTGTCAATATGATAATCTGCACAAATCTTAGGAATTTCGGGAGTAGTTCCGACAACCTCAACGCCGTTAATCTTGCTTCTCAGTTTAGTTAAATCGTCATCGGCAAAGCAAACAGGGAGAATGTTTCGTACAGGGCTGTTTTCGTCATATCTGGCATTTTCAATTTCAGTAAGAATCATTCTTCCTGCATTTCCTGCACCTACAATGAGAGTGCGCTCGTACGCATCGGCACGACCTGCCTCGGTAAGATTAAGGAAAGTGCGCTTAAAAATAAATCTGAACGCAAGCACACCGATTGTGGCAACAAGGAAGTAGCATAAAACGAATATAATCCTCTGGGGTACCTGTAAAAACATAGAAATTACATATCCCAACGCAAAGCCGAAAGCCATCGCTAATCCGCAGGCTAAGTAATCTTTGATATTGAAATACCGCCAGAGCCTTGAATATCCGCCCAGAATGTACATCATAAAGACGCACATAACCAAGTCAACAATGATGTAATAAAGCAAGCCCCTGCTTGCCTCTGCACCGATAAAATCAAAAAAAGATAATACAAAATTTACAATCAAGCCGCTGATTACAATAATAAAAACGTCAGCTATTGCAAGAACAAGCTTTCGAACATTAATCTTCTTCATCAGTATCAATACCCCTAAATCCGCTAAAAATCATTTACAAAAAACAAATAAATAAAAATTATATTTAGCTATATTATACAACATATACACTATTGTGTCAAATTGCATAGTTATTCAAAAACAAACGATCCAAAAGCGGGATTTATCTTGTCCTTATCTGAAAGCTTGATTTCGTCAATTCCGTCAAGCGGCCATTCTATTCCTATTGTCGGATCGTTCCACATAATACCGCCCTCGTCATCAGGGCGATAAAAATCAGTAACCTTATAACAAAATTCGGCAACATCGCTCAGAACGAGAAAGCCGTGTGCAAATCCCTTGGGAATATAAAACTGCTTTTTATTCTCTTCCGTAAGCTCAATTCCGAACCATTTTCCAAATGTTTTGCTGTCCTTTCTGAGGTCAACGGCAACGTCAAAAACCGAGCCTTTAATTACCCGCACAAGCTTTCCCTGAGGATACTTTTTCTGATAATGAAGTCCACGAAGAACACCCTTTGTGCTCATGCTCTGATTATCCTGCACAAACACCATATCAAGGCCGTTTTCGTGCATATCGTTCTGATTATAGGTCTCCATAAAATAGCCTCTGTTGTCACCGTGAACAGCCGGTTCAATTATGCAAAGTCCCTCAATGCCTGCAACATTTTTTTCTACTTTAATCTGTCCCATTTTACACTCCTGTGGTTTCAATATATCTTCTCAATGCATCCTGCCAAACAGGAAGTTTTTCAAATCCATTTTCAGTCAGCTTATTTTTATTCATTCGGCTGTTAGACGGACGCTTTGCCTTTGACGGATATTTATCACTCGTAACAGGTGAAACGGATACATTTTTATAAACAGGGTCAGACTCCGAAGCCTGTCTGAATATCTCACAGGCAAATTCGTACCAACTGCAAAAGCCTTCATTTGTCGCATGATAAATTCCGTATTTATCGCTTTCAGCCATATCAACAAGCAGCCTTGCAAGGTCGGGTGTGTATGTAGGAGAACCTATCTGGTCATCTACCACGGTAAGTTTATCGTGCGTCTTTCCCAGATTGAGCATAGTTCGGACAAAATTCTTGCCGTTCTGTCCGAACACCCACGCAATTCTAACAATAAAATACTTATCAAGCCACTTTTCAACAGCAAGCTCTCCCTCATATTTAGTCTGACCGTAAACATTGAGCGGATTTCTCTCGTCATAAGGCTCCCACGGACGTGTTCCCTGACCGTCAAAAACATAGTCTGTTGAAATATAAATCATCTTGCAGTCAAGCTTTTTGCAGACCTTTGCGATATTCTCGGTACCGACTGCATTAACAAGGTGAACCTTGTCCTGTTTGTCCTCTTCTTCAGCCAAATCCACCGCAGTCCAAGCTGCACAATGGATTACAACATCGGGCTTAGCATCTGTAATTACCCTGTCAACACTTTCGCCGTCGGTAATATCCATTTCTTCAATATCAACACCGACTGCATTGTTATAACCTCTTTTTTCAAGCTCACGCATAACATCATAGCCGAGCTGACCTTTTACGCCTGTAACAAACACCTTCATATTATTCTGCGTCCTTTAATCTGTCACCGTACATATTGTCATAGTAGTTCTGGTATTCTCCCGACACTATGCGTTCCCACCATTCTTTATTGTCGAGATACCATTTTATTGTTTTCTGAATACCGTCTACAAACTTTGTTTCGGGTAACCAGCCAAGCTCTGCGTGAATCTTTGCAGGGTCAATTGCATAGCGCATATCGTGACCTTTTCTGTCGGTAACGTGCACAATCAAATCCTCGCTCTTGCCAAGAGCCTTACAGATGATTTTTACAATGTCAATGTTCTTCATCTCATTGTGACCGCCGATATTGTAAACCTCGCCGACCTTGCCGTTGCGGATAATCAAATCAATCGCCTTGCAATGGTCCTCAACATAGAGCCAGTCACGCACATTTATTCCATCGCCGTAAACAGGGAGCGGCTTTTCTGCAAGCGCATTTGCAATCATAAGCGGAATGAGCTTTTCGGGGAACTGGTAAGGTCCGTAGTTATTTGAACAGCGGCTGATTGTTGTGGGTAAGCCGTAAGTTCTGTGGTATGCATTCACAAGCAAATCCGCACCTGCTTTTGACGATGAATACGGGCTTGAAGTTTTCAGCGGAGTTGTTTCGGTAAAGAACAGGTCGGGACGGTCAAGCGGCAAATCACCGTACACCTCATCGGTTGAAACCTGATGATAACGCTTTACGCCGTACTCCTTTGATGCGTCCATAAGCACCTGTGTGCCGAGAATGTTCGTCTGCAAGAAAATTTCGGGATTTTCAATAGAACGGTCAACGTGGCTTTCAGCCGCAAAGTTGACTACTATATCAAACTTTTCCTCTGCAAAAAGGTCAAGCATTGCCTTTCTGTCACAGATGTCAGCCTTTACAAATCTGAAATTCTCGTGCTCCATAGCCTCCTTAAGCGTTTCAAGGTTGCCTGCATATGTAAGCTTGTCCACGCAGACAATTCTGTCCTCGGGGTGCTCTTTAAGTTCAAGATAGACAAAGTTTGCGCCGATAAAGCCTGCGCCGCCTGTTACCAAAATATTCATAACATAATCTCCCATATGTATCAGTATCTTAATTTTCCGTCAGCAACCGCCTGAAGGTGCTTGCCGTAAGGACTTTTGCCATATTTTTCTGCGCTGTCTATAAGCTTTTCTTTTGAAATCCAGCCGTTTTTATAGGCTATTTCCTCGGGTGCAGAAATTTTTATACCCTGCCTTTGCTCAATCATTCTCACAAAATCGGCTGCGTCAACAAGGCTGTCCATTGTACCCGTGTCAAGCCACGCAAAACCTCTACCAAGCAGCTGAACATCAAGCCTGTCTTGTTTCAGATACATTTCATTCAGCGTTGTAATCTCCAGCTCGCCTCTTTCAGAGGGTTTGACGTTTTCAGCCATTTCGGCAACACCCGAAGGATAAAAATACAAGCCCGTAATTGCATAATTTGACTTGGGATTTTCGGGCTTTTCCTCAACGGAAATAACCCTTCCCGACTCGTCGAACTCAACAATACCAAAACGCTCTGGGTCAGTTACATAATAGCCGAAAACCGTTGCGCGGTTATTTTCCTCGGCATTTTTTACAGTTTCTCTCAGCGAACGTCCAAAACCGTTTCCGTAAAAAATGTTGTCGCCGAGCACCATAGCACAAGAATCATCTCCGATAAACTCCTTACCAAGAATAAATGCCTGAGCAAGCCCGTCGGGAGAGGGCTGAACCTTGTAGGAAAGGTTAATTCCAAACTGCTCGCCGCTTCCGAGCAACTGTTCAAATCTCGGAGTATCCGACGGCGTTGAAATTATTAGAATATCCTTAATGCCTGCAAGCATTAGAGTTGAAAGCGGATAATAAATCATCGGCTTGTCATAAACCGGCAAAAGCTGTTTTGAAGTAACCATTGTCAGCGGATAAAGCCTTGTACCTGCTCCGCCTGCTAAAATTATGCCTTTCATTTCAAACCACCCTTTCCTCTAAACCACAATATAAATATAGAAAAAAGTTATTCTAATACTATTTTGCAAATTCTATCAACATCATCTAACATTAATTCTGCATACAGAGGCAAAGTTAACACTCTCTTGCTAATATCTAACGCTACCGGAGTATTGTTAGCATTAAATCTATCCTTATAGCAATCAAAGGTATTTGTCAAAGGATAGAAATATTTACGTGAGAATATACCCTCAGCCGCAAGCTGTTCAGAAATCTCGTCTCTGCTCTTTCCGAATACCTTTTCATCAAATACAGCAGGAAAATAAGCATAATTTGAAACAACTCCGTCTTGCTTGGGAGAAAGCTTTATACCTTTTACTGAACCAAGGTGTTCCCTGTATCTTTCAACTACTTTTTTCCTCTTTGCAATCTCCTCATCAATATGTTTCAGATTACAAAGCCCCATAGCCGCACAAAACTCGTTCATTTTAGCATTTGCACCTATTCCGCTGACTTCAACAGGGCCGTGAATTCCAAAGTTTTTAAGATTATAAATTTTCTCGCCGAATGCTTTGTCTTTAAAGCAGACTGCACCGCCCTCAATAGTGTTAAACACTTTTGTAGCGTGAAAACTGAAACAGGACACATCGCCAAACGAGCCAATACCCTTACCCTTGTATTTAACACCAAAAGTGTGAGCGGCATCGTAGATTACTTTAAGATTATATTTATCTGCCAGTGCCTGAATTGCCTCAACATTACAGACATTACCGTAAACGTGAACGGGTACAATTGCAGAAGTTTTTTCTGTTATAAGCGACTCTATTTTGTCAACATCAATAGTATAGTCATAGGGATTAATGTCGCAAAATACAGGAGTAAGGTTGTTTCTTACAATAGCATGAGTTGTTGAAGCGAATGTGAACGGAGTAGTAATGACCTCACCTGTCAAATCCAGCGCCTGCATAGAAAGTTCCAATGCCATATGACCGTTAGTTAGCAGGTCAATGTTTTCAACTCCAAGATACTCCTTAAGCTCTGCCTGCAATCTTTTGTGCTTACTGCCCATATTAGTAAGCCAATGCGTATCCCAGATATCTTTTATTTCATTTATGTATTCATCAAATTCCGGCATTGATGATTGCGTAACTAAAATTTTATCCACTTTCAATCCCCCCCAGAACAATATATATCACATAAGTTTATATAGTTTTCAAATAATCCATAAAACACTTTTTATTCTCAAGTGCTGTAGTTGTAGGTCTACCCAAATCACTTCTCGCACCAATTGAGCATTTTATCTCTATCAAACTAAGTTCGTTTTTTTCCTTTGCGATACTTAACTCATTATCCAAATCCTCAAAATTGTCAACACATACTGCATTTGGATAACCACACGCTTTTGCAATATTAACAAAATCAACATTATTTGCAACGGTAGGCATTCCTCCGACTGTTTCGTGCGCCTCATTATTAATTATTATATGAACCATATTTTTAGGAGCATTTGCACCTAAAACAGCCATTGAACCCATATGCATCAGTACCGCACCATCTCCGTCAATACACCAGATTTTTGAATTCGTTTTATTCAAAGCTACTCCAAGCGCAATCGATGAAGCATGACCCATAGACCCAACTGTAAGAAAATCACACTTGTGACTCTGATTATTGCTTTCTCGTATTTCAAACAATTCACGACTTGCTTTTCCGGTAGTAGATATTACGGGATTTTCACCGGTAAACTTTACAATATGCTTAATGATTTCTTCTCTTGACATGTCATTTTCATTAATATATTTAACATTTCCATCATAACACAGTGCACCCTTACGCACAACAAAAGCTATGTTTTTGCCTTTATCAAGACTATTCTTCAATTTTATCATAGCAGAAATTAAGTCTTCCTTGGTAGTATCTTTACTGATAATAAATGACTCAATGTCCATATCATCAAGTAATTTTAAAGTAATTTCGCCCTGAAAAATATGCTGGGGTTCGTCATGAACTCCCGGCTCACCTCTCCAACCTATTATGAAAATCATCGGAATAGCATAAACCTTATCATTTAATAAAGAAGCAACAGGATTTATTATATTTCCTTCACCGCTGTTCTGCATATAAACAACAGGATTTTTACCAGTTGCAAGATAATAACCTGCAGCTAAAGCTACACAATTGCCTTCATTAGCAGCAATAATATGATGCTTTTTATCTATACCGTATATATTCATAAGGTAATTACAAAGTGGTTTTAACTGAGAATCAGGTACACCAACATAAAAATCCGAATTTATTACATCAACTAATTCTTCAACTTTCATAAATCAACTCTCCACATTATTATAAAATCTTATGGTATATTTTATCTATTGCACTCAAATCCAAATTTATAGGATTATTTTTTAATCTAACTGGATTTACAGATTTTTTTAATATTGTATAGTCAGTGTCATTATTTACAACAGGAGCTTCAATATTCATTTCGATCAAAATCTCATCAAATCTCCTAATTGAATTTTCAGCAGTATCGCAATCCATAGCATCTGCAATATTTACAAATACACTTTTTAAATACTGTATTCCCCGAGGATCAATACAATTATTTAAATTATTAATCATATATTTCCATAATGCCGAAACACACAAAGCCGCTGCATGTCCATGTGCAATTCCGTATAAACTAGTTAATTTATAACACATTGCATGCCCAGCCGTTGTCTGTGTTATGTTAATAGCTTTTCCGGCAATATGGGCAGCTTTAAGCATATTTTCATTGCCTATTTTTTTATTTAAAAGATAGGCATTCTTATTTTCCAAAATAAGCTTTATAGCTTGTTTTGAATACTCTTTACTTTCGTCCGTAGAATTTACCGACCAAAAAGACTCAATCGAATGACATAATGCATCTAGCATCGTCGCCTTTTTCTGATACTCAGGTAATGTTTCCAAAACACTTGAATCCATAAATACAGTTGTAGGAATACAACTCTCATGTGATATTGATTGTTTCTCATCATTATAGTATACAACCGCATACTTTGTTGCTTCACTACCTGTTCCGGCTGTTGTTGGTATTACAGCAAACTTAATATTGTTTGGAACAATGTCTTGAGAAAGATAGTTTTTATTATGATTCATATTTACATACAGTTTAATACATTTTGCAACATCAATTGCACTTCCACCGCCAATAGCAATTATAGAATCACAGCAATTTTGACAAAAAACATCGACACCTTTTTTAACAGATGAATAGTCGGGGTTCGGTTTAAAATCATCGAATTTTACAACCTTTATATTTAATCGTTTTTCCAAATTTTCAAAATACGAATTGTACTTTAAAAATTTAATCGCACTATCACATACCAACAGAAAAGTTTTAATGCTATTATCATTCAAATAATCATCAATCAATTTGAAGTCATTGTTTTTTAAGAATAAAATCTTTTGGTTCATAGTTTATCTCAATCATCCTCAGGTATAAGTCTAATGATATCTTTAAAAGGCATACAAATATCATCACATTCTTTAGCACGATGGTTTTCAAGAATAAGTTTCGCTGCACTTTGCATAGCCGGAAAACCTGATCTTGTAAGTTGATTTGCATATATTACGACGTTTACTCCACGCTTATTGAATTCTTCTTCCGTGACCATGTTAAACGACGTCGGAACCACAACAATAGTAGTAACCTCATCAATTGCCCTGAATTTTTCAACAAATTCAAAAATCTCATCGGGGCTTTTCTTTCTGCTGTGAATCATAATAGCATCTGCGCCTGCATTTGTGAATGCAAAAGCACGTTCCAATGCATCCTCCATGCCTTGTTCCAAAATCAAGCTCTCTATTCTTGCACAAATCATAAAATCTTTTGTTTTTTGTGCCTTTTTACCTGCTCTTATTTTTGCACAAAAGTTTTCAATACTATCCTGAGTCTGCTTCACCTCAGTTCCAAACAAAGAATTCTTTTTCAAGCCGGTTTTATCTTCAATTATTATCATTGAAACGCCCATACGTTCAAGAGTTCTGACGGTATATACAAAATGCTCCGTAAGTCCGCCCGTATCACCATCAAAAATAATCGGTTTAGTAGTTACTTCCATAATATCATCAATTGTTCTAAAACGAGATGTCATATCTACCAATTCAATATCGGGCTTACCTTTAGCTGTAGAATCACAAAGCGAACTAATCCACATAGCATCAAACTGACGAGCTCCGCCGTTCTGATAAACAACAGTATTTTCTGCAATCAAACCTGTCAAACCACTATGAGCTTCAATTACGCTGATTGTTCCTTTCATATCAATTACTTTTCTTAAACGAGCTCTTCTAATATCAGGAATAGATAACTCTGATCTTGATCTTTTATCAATTTCTTCATACTTTTTATCATATGAGTAAGGAAACTCTACCAATCTACCGCCGTAAGACGCCAATATCGAAACGACTTCATCACGTACCGGTTTTTGAAATCCTGTAATCCAATCATCACCATGAACCACAATATCCGGTTTTATTGCAAGTAAATTATCTTTGTAGCTCAGAGTTTTCTGCTCTATCACCTTACTGACACCTAAGATATTTTCAAACATACTCTTGCGTTCACTGAATGGTAAAAGTGGGAATCTTTTATAACTTGCCACAGCCTCGTCTGAAAGAACACCTATAATAAGTTTTCCTAACATAGCAGCTTTTTTTATGATAGAAATATGTCCTGAATGAATAATATCAGATGAACAGCACATATATACGGTACGATTCATCAATTCGTTTAACTTTCTTGAAACTACCGCTAAGTCCTCCGGATTATCTACTTCATTACAAAGTAAATTTTTAACATCCAAAGGATAAATATTACACTTCTCCGAAATTTCATTATATGCATTTTCGGCATAACAGTTGGAGTTTCCGTCTTCACAATAAGCAATTATTTTATCAAGCCATATTTTCCAATCTTTATTTAATAACTTATATAGTGGCAATGCAGCATATGCATCATTGAAAAATTCAATTCCAATCGAAGTAATCCTATTATTACAAACAACAGCCTTAAAATCCTTTTCCGGTAACGGCAACGTCGTACTTACAGTCATACAGCTTGTTTTGCTCTCTAATACTGCATCAAAAACTGAGTTTTCAAAAACCAAATCCCCATGCATAAGAATAATATCATCATCAAGATAATCTCTTGCACAATATATGGAGTAAATATAGTTTGTCTTATCAAACAAAGGATTTTTTACATATGTAATATGTATAGGCAAATTTAAACTTTTGCAATAATTCACAAGTACATCATCAAATAACCCGGTTGTCATAACCACTTCGTTTATACCTGCATTGCCTATCTGTTTTAATTGTCTACTTAAAATCGTTTCATTATTAAAAATTTCAGTCATACACTTTGGATGCTCTGAAGTCAAAACACCCATACGACTACCCATTCCTGAATTTAAAATTAGCGCTTTCATTAAAATACCTCTACAAATTAATTATTCTCTATTCTCTAAATAATCTTTGTAAGATTTCTCCGTATCAAAAGATAAATTGCTATGCCATAACCCTCTCTGTTCTTTAGAAGGTAATGATAAATAATCACCGTAAATGGTTTTCAAAACTCTATCATATCCATTAGGCACATATGTATTAAAGCCTTCACACTTCCATTCTTTTGCATAAGAAAAATCCTCAGCTAAAAAAACATCTCTCTCGTAGCCATATGTTGTTGCAACCAACAGCGACACATATTTAGTTTGAGTGAATTCTGATTCTCTTGCAAGGGTTTGAATTCTTTCGTATGTTTCAAAAGGATCGGCACCATCATAATTACTTACTCTAATCCTATCCCGTTCACTTAAGTTCGGATGTGTCAATCTCATGTATACAGAATTATCCATCGTAAGTTTATGAATTAATTCAAATTTTTCCCTGCCAGTTGCTATATCAAAATTATCAATGGGCAAAATATCAATAAAGATTCCCAAATTGAAATTCTGATATAAAAATGGATAATCAAGTGCAGCCGTATTACTATTTCTTAATTTAGCATGGGCATAAAAATATCCATTATCAGTATACGGTGTTTGCAAAAAATAAGGGTTATCAAACTCATCATTAAGTGTTAAAAGCTTTTCATAATCTTTTCTGGGCATAGCAACATCCATATCATCATCCCAAGGAATAAAACCATGATGTCTAATCGCCCCTAACAAGGAACCAAACATCAGATAATACGTTAAATTGTGCTTTTTGCAAATACTATCAAATTTTAGAAGCAAATCGATTTCAATAGCCCATACTTTTTTTCTCTGCTCGTCTACAAAAAAGTCACATTTAGTTTCCGATTTAAAATAATCCTTTGTCAAAATTCCATTTTTAATAATTCTTTCACATTCTGTCATTGTTCTACCTCTTTTGATATTATTCGACATATTAAATATACTCCCCTGCGGTTATTCTGAAATTACTGCCCGTCATCATTGCAGAGCTGTCGCTCATCAGATACACAAGCGCATCAAGATAATCTGATTTTTCCAGCATTCTTCCCATTGGCAATGTATCAGACGCCCTTCTTCGCAACTCTTCCTCAGTTTCCCCAAGTGAAGCTCTCAGCATTAACTCGCCTTCGGTTGGTGTCCACCCCAAAGTCAAATAATTACATCTTATTTTTTCACAGGCATAGTTATGCGCAATATGTTCCATAAGCGTCAAAAGCACACCTTTTGAACAGGCATATGCAGCACGGTCTTTTTGTCCGCCCCATGCATGCGCAGACCCCGTAAGAACAATTGAGCCTCCACCGTTTTCTCTCATATACTTGATTGCCTGTTGACAGCAGAAAAAACAAGCTTTGAAATTAACATTCATAACCCTGTCAAACGTAACTTCATCGCAGGAATCCAGCGGTGAAACCGGGGTAATACCGGCATAATTAAAAAATCCGTCAATTCTTCCGTATTTTTTTACAGCTGTATCAATTAAATTTCTGCAATCATCAACTTTTTCCAAATCAGTATAAACAAAAGAAATATTGTCACTCATAGCATTAGTCCTGATTTCTTCAGCTGCTATTTTATCTCGTCCGCCGATAACAACATTCGCACCCTGACGTACAAATTCCAAAGCGGAACTTCGTCCGACACCTTTTGTACCGCCGGAGATTACAATAACCTTATTGCTTAATTTTTTATCAGTCATATTAATCAAGCTCCAATGCTTCTTTAATATCAAAGCCCTTCAGAACCATATTATTGCCGTTTTCATCAAAGACTTTTACCTTGTCTGCATATTCTGCCAGCTTTTCCGAAAGCTCTTCTTTGCTGTCACAAACCAGATAAAGCCGGGTTAAAACCTGTTTTTCGGTTCCAACCCATTCATTCAATACTTCATCTTGTTCATACAAGCGCTGTACATTTGCAACAACCTTACTGTCGCTGTCTAAATTTTCCAAACCTCTGATTTCTTTTATCTTTCCTGCCCTCAATAAAAACCACTGCGTTGCCGCCCATTTGCCACGAAAATATGCGTCATCGGCTTCAAGTAAATCAAAGTCACCCTCGGAACCTGACAATGCAAATTTTATCAGCATCTCTCTTTGGTCAAATCCATGAACTGCTTTCATCAAAAGATGAGGAGCCTCACCTTGAAGACGAAAACCTGTATCATATACGTAAAACTCTCCGTTTTCATAAAAAGCAGAAAGCATTAAAACGCCGTTCTTTATACCTATTGCTTCAAACATTTTCAAAACTTTTTGATGCATTTTTTCAAAATACTCATCAATATGCTTTGAAGGATATGTTCCGCCTAAACATACTCGGCTTAGCCCGATTTGTTCATCTGTAGTGTATCGGTCATAAATACAGGATGCGCTGCATACGCCATCTTTAAAAGTATAATACATTCCCATATCTTCGCATTGCATATACTTTTCGACTATAAATTTCTTCTTTTTCGAAATAGATAAAGCCTTTTCAACAGCTTTTTTTAGTTCTGATGCCTCAAAACAAACCGTCATTCCCAAACCGCTGTATCCATCAACAGGCTTTACCATAACCGGGAATTCAATCTTATCTATATCGCTTTGCTTCAGCTCTGAATCAAGATAATATTCAGGAATACCGTGTACTCCGTATTTTTCACAGGTCGCTTTAAATTCATCCTTATACGAAAATACATTTACGATTTCCTGCGTAGCATAGCAGGGAAGATTCAGTTCCTCACAAACCTTACAATAAACCGGTACTAATATATCTGCAACCCCGACTAATACTCCATCTACCTCTTCTTTTCTTGCCAAATCAACTAATCCTTTTACATCCATTCCATCTACGTCACAACTTTTCCAAGCATATTTTTTTGCCGCGTCTTCAGGGCGATTACTTGTTACAAGTGTTTTTACACCCATTTTATTTGCGATTTCTACCAACGGAACTGTTTCAGGATTAGCTCCTAAAATCAGTAATTTTTTTCCTTTAAAATCAACAGACATATTTACCTCCGAATAAAGCGACTAAAGCACTATTCCTTCACCCATTGTGAAGATAAAATATTTATTATTTGGATATTTTTCATTCATAATATTAATAAACTTACCCGGATCTCCACCGTGATGTGCAAACATTCCGAAATGACTCGGAACCGTAATTTTCGGGTTGATTACTCCGCTAAGGACTGCACAATCATTTTCATCTAAATTCCCATAAGCACCATTTATAGGCGCTATCATAACATCAAACGGACCTTTTTCAATATATTCATTAGCGCAGTCTAATCTCAAACAAGTATCTCCTGCAAAATACATTTTTTTATTGTCTACTGTTACAATAACTCCGAAAGCATCAGGAGCGCTCAAACCATGATCACAACTAACGAATTCAATAGAAAAATCGTCAACGCAACCGGTCTGCCCCGGTTTCACATATTTGATATTTTCTTCCGACAATGATAGATTTAAGACATCCTGCCTGCAATTTTCGGAAGCAAATAATTTTGTATTCGTATTTGACATTAATTCCGGTATAGAGTCAATATCAAAGTGATCTCTATGTGCGTGTGTAGTTATCAGCACATCAAATTCAATGTCATAGGGATTAAGAATTTTGGGCAACAGGCGTTTGAATCCAACATTTCCCTCTATTCTTTCTACACAATCCGATAAGTATAAATCAATACCTAAATATTTGCCATTACTGCTTTTTATTATGTATCCTGCCTGTCCAACACTGAAAAGATAAGTATTGCCTATTTTAGAATTCAATACTTTAATCGCAAAATCTGTCATAGTATTTCCCTACTCAATTATTCCGAATTTTTTCAGCACACCGCCGACATCAACATTATTAAAATCAGACAATATAATCTTTGATTCTTCAACACCCAAATCAACCATCTCGTCTTTTATACGTTTACAATACTCTTTATCCATAATGGCTACAATCAAGCTGTCAAAATCTGCATCATTAATTGAATCGGGCGAGGTAACCGAAAGTCCGTGTTCCTGTAATGTAATATAGTCAGGGTCAACCCATCTAACAATATTGAAATCTTTTAATCTTCTGTACAGGTGCTGACCTACAGTGCCGGCACCGTAAATACATACTCTGTGTCCGATTTTCTTGTTTTCATATAAATATAAATCAACACCGTTGTTAATTAACACTCCGCCGGATCTGGAAGAAAGTAAATACAGAATATACTTATTAAATCCATCGAATAATATACTATAATAAGGACTTCTTACAAAAATTCTGTTTAAATATTCGTATAACAGTTTTATTCCGCTAATATCTTTCGAAATACCAACATTAAGCTTCAGCATGGAATCTGCTCTTTGTCGATAATGGTAATAACAGGTATCGGTTATATATATTGATTCAGCATTCAGGATAGTTGGATAAACGCACGCAGCATCCTCCCCTAAAAATATATCATTATCTACATTCATCTGATTATCGTATAGTAAAGACTTTTTAAAAACCTTGTTCCAGACATATGTGTATATTCCAGGCTGGTTGACTCCATCTATAAACAACATATTTGGAATAATATAATTTTTAAGATCTTCTTTAGTATATAATCCTGATTTTACACTGTTTATTTTTATTGATACAGTGTTTCCGATATCTTTTTTAAATCCTGCAGCAACAATATCCGGATTGTACTGAGAAATTATGTTAACTAATTCCTCATACATCTCGGGTTCTACCCAATCATCCCCATCGACATAACCGATATATTCACCTTTTGCAATCTGCAACCCTGCTTTTCTGGCACTGACTAATCCCTCGTTAGATTTGTGAATAACTTTTATCCTATCATCTTTTTTGGCATAATCATCACAAATTTCAGGGCAACGGTCCGGTGAACCGTCATCAACTAGTATTATCTCAATATCTTTATAGGTCTGATTAATCAGACTTTCGATACATTCGGGCAACAAATCTTCTATTTTATAAACCGGGACAATTATACTAATCATTAATTTTTTTCCTTATAATCCTTATAAATTGTAAATCAATACTACGTTTGCTTTTATAAAAAATCAGACTCTATTTATATGCAATCTTTAAAATATAATCAAAAAACAGACAATGTTCTAAGTATCTATTTCCTGATTTTATTATAGAGTTTCGCAACAAACGGGCAATAAACTGATGCTCTGATATACATCTTATCCTTAAAGCTCTCTTGTTTAAAAAATTCTCTGTATTGTTTATCTAAAACAGCTTTGAAATTTCTTTCCGATTTCAGACAATCATAATAATACTTTTGAAAACGAATTCTAAATGATTCACACTCATAATGATATTTTTTATCAGTGCATTTATCAAAGCTTTCTATCATATCTATCATACCGCTGTAATATTTCTTTTGTTTATTAACATTTGCATCTTTCATATCCGTGGTCAGACTGCCCATTGAATTACGTCTGTAGCAAGACATTTCATCATTCAAATAATATACTGCACCAGTTTGACTGAAATAAAATAACATCGGCCAATCCCCAACCGGAGCAACCAGTCTATATTCCGGAGGATTATAATAATAATCTGCATATGTTTCTTTTCTTAAAAAATATGAGCTTGTCTGAAACGCATATTCTTTTAATGCAACTTTCAGAAATTCTTGCGTATCAAACACACTACTTTCAAATCTTTTAGATGGATGTGTAGTTTTCATCGGCGTTCCGTCTTCATTAGCATCTCTAACCGTACATACGCATAAATTACAATTTTCGTTTGCTTCCAATGCATCAAATTGTTTTTGAAGTTTCAATTTATCAGTCCAAAAATCATCTCCTTCGCACAAAGCAATATACTTTCCTTCTGCTTTCGGAAGCATATATTTCTTAATTATCGGTACTTTTTTTGAAAATTGATTTACGGTTTGATAAATAGGTTTAATAATTTCTGGGTACTTTCTCTCATATTCTCTGATGATTTCTGCTGTATTATCAGTTGAGGCGTCATCATGTACTATAACTTCAAATTTAAAATCAGTTTTCTGCATAACAAAACCGTCTAAACATTTTCGAATATACTTTTCGTGATTATATGCTGTACATAATACAGAAACGTCTGGATTATTGCTGTTCATATATACCTCTCTAAATACTACAACTTTATCTTTTAACTCTGCCTGTTTTATCACCGTTGACAAGGCGCAAAACCTCATCAATCGTAATAAGATTATAATCGCCTTCAACAGTATGCTTCAGACAACTCGCTGCTGCGGCAAAATCAACGGCTTTCTGCATATCAAAACCATTTATAAAGCTATAAATTAATGCCGCACAAAATGAATCTCCGCCGCCGACACGGTCTACAATATGTATCAAATATTCATCGGAAAAATAACAGTCATTGCCGTCATATATCATTCCGGCCCATTTATTATCATTTGCACTGATAGATGTCCTTAAAGTAAAAGCGACATGAGAAAAATTAAATTCTTCGTAAAGCTGTTTTGCAATTCCCTTGTAGCCCTCAACGTCAAGTTTTCCTGCTCCTACATCGGAACCTGCATCTGTAATTCCAAACACATCATTAGCATCTTCTTCATTTGCAATACAAATGTCAACATATTCGCAAAGTCTTGTCATTACAGATTTTGCCTTCTCTTTGCTCCAAAGCTTATTTCTATAGTTCAAATCACAGCTTATTTTTATTCCCTTGCTTTTGGCAACCTTACAAGCAATTTCACATATTACTGCGAGCTCATCACTTAACGCCGGCGTAATGCCGGTAAAATGAAACCATTTTGCATCATTGAAAATTCTATCCCAATCAAAATCTTCCCTTGTCGCAAGCTGAATTGCCGAATATTTTCTATCGTATATCACTACAGAGCTTCGCTGGCTTGCGCCTTTTTCCAGATAAAACAAGCCCAGCCTCTCACCGTCACGAACAATATCCGAAATATTTACTCCGTATTGACGAAGAGAATTAACGCATGCCTGTCCAACAGAATTTTCAGGTATTTTCGATACAAAAGAAACCTCTTCGCCAAAATTCGCAAGAGAAACCGCAACATTCGCTTCTGCCCCGGCAAAAGTTGCATTAAATTTATTTGACTGTACAATCCGTCCGTATCCTTCGGGAGCTAATCTGAGCATAATCTCTCCAAAGGTAACAATTTTTGACATATCATCACCTGTTATTATACATCGTATCTGTTATAAACTCAATATTCATTACCTGCTTTAGTGATTGCAGTCTGTCCGAGATTGCATTACTTCTGCGTATGAGTTCTTCTGACGGAGCGCTGTTAATTAAGCTTTCACTGCAATAGTTCTCCATCCTATTAACGCTGAAGCCGTCAAAACCGGCTAAAGCAACGTCTTTAACCCCTAATTTCTGCAGTAAATTCAAAGCCATTATGCCCGAATTATCCGCAATTATCGGGTCTTCATTCAAATAATCACTGTAGTTTATTTCAAAAACTTTTTTATTGGCTTTAGTCTTGATATTTGAGGTTTTTATAATTTTAGATATATGATTATTGTCCTCAATCAATTGAGCAATGCTTGAAAATCTCTTTAAATTGCCTATAAAAACGATATCCGCAGGTATAATATCAGGTATAAAATTGACTGAGATCACAAGCGGGCAATTTGATTGAAAGTATGTCTTAACCTTAATCAACTCTGTTTTGAGTGATTTACCCGGAGCAAGAATGAGTATCTTTTTACCTTTAAGTATTTCTTTTAATTGATTTTTGGCATCGGTATCATCAACAATATTAGCCTGATAGTCATAATACAGCTGTTCTATATATTGTCTGTCATAAACGGCCCTTTTAGAATCATCCATCTGAATAAGTATATTATGTATGTCCTTAACGCTTATTGTTTGCTTATCAAGTAAGTAGGATGCATAATTTGGATGGCAATTATTTATAGACGCTATATAGAACGGCACAGAGTAACCCCAGGGGCTCTTGATAAATATGTTCATCAAATGCTCGTCAATAATTTCAAGAATCGGAAGAAGATTATATCTGTATAAATAATTGTCATTCAGATATTTGGTGATTAATTCCGTGCATAGATTTCCTGCACCACGACCCATTCCATAAACAGAAGAATCTATAAAAATTGTTCTGTCCGTATCAATCTCCATAAGTATCTGAGCATTGGAGAATGACAACTGCATATTATTATGACTATGAAAGCCTATAGATATTTCTGAAATTAAGTTGTTGTCGAAAAAGTTATAGAGATACGTTAACTCTTGTTTTTTCATTGTTCCGAAGGAATCAACTATGTAGAGGACATCGGGATTAAATTCGTTTGATGTATCAACCAACAGCTTTAGCTCATCAACAGAATAATTCTGTGTAACCATAGGCTGAACAAAAGTTAAATATCCCTTTTCTTTTATTCTCTTACACATTTCCAATGCATTAACTAAATCCTTCTTATGAAATGCAAGTCTTATTCCCCTGATGAGTCCGCCGTTATAGTCGGGCAAATCATCTATATCAAATTCGCCGTAATTAATCATACAAACCATTACCGAATCGCTTGGAACATTGGAATTATAATACTCGTCAATTTCATCTAAATCTCTGTATATGGATTTATTTACGTCCGTTTCTTTTGTCTGGCTGACAAATCCACACTCTATTACATCAATTTTAGCAGACAACAACTGAGTTATTATATTAGAAATACTGTCCTTGCCAAAATTCCAGTTATTTACATACCCTCCGTCACGAAGAGTGCAATCTAAAACTTTTATATTATTCATAAGATACCCTTATTTATTGATAATTGCATTATAAATTGCATTTGCTATTTCAAAATCTTCTGGTTCATCAATATCACAAGCCTCAATTTTTGAAACCTCTACTAAATACGGCTTATGACCGACACGGCGGTGTTCTTTCATCATTAATTCTTTGGTATATATGAAGAAACCGCTTGTTTCAGAATACATCACTTCCAAATCCTGTGTTCGTGGCACTCTTTCAAGATTATAGTTGAAGGGCTTGTTGTCTTTCCAAAGAAATTCCTGAACCTTTGATACTGACAGCGAGGAGTCATATTCTCCGGATTGAACTGCCGCAACACCCTTTTGTATACTTGAAGAAGAGATAAAGGGTGCTGTTGCGTGTGAAAGAACATAAATATCAGCATCAACTTTTTCTGCAAATGAAGTAAGTACATCTGTAATACTTGTGGAAGATAAATCGAGCCATTCTTCCCTTTTTAAAAACTTTACATCAGACGGAAGATATTCGCAGATTGCCTCATTACTGCAAAATACATATATTTCATCAATATTACTTACTTTAGAAAGAGATTTTAAAACATATGTAATCAGCGGTTCTCCGTTATCAAAACACTTTGTGTTTTTACCGGGCAAACGCTCATTGTTCATTTTTATCGGTACAATTGCTACTGTTTTCATTTGGAATTACCCTCTAATTCATTAAACAATTCATCTAAATCAACTCTCGGGAACACCTCAAGCATTCCGCCCCGAGTAGCATTATAAACTTCTAAATCTATATCACCGTTTTTTATATAACAATCAACAGATATGAAATCTTTATTCATTTGATATAAATTAGGTAACTGCAAATCATCAGTTTTTTCGTTTTTATATTTATCACTGAAATAATCTTTACTTACTTTATTATTAATTACCTTTTTTCCTTCTTTATCAAGAGATACTTTATATGACTGATCAAATCCTATGAGATAAATTCTCTTAAAGCCCATATAATATGCCAACTGAAACGCCGTATATGCAACTGTTGAAGCAACGCAGATCCCTTTTGAAACATCTTTAGAGAATCCAAGAATTTTATTGCCTTTATTAATAGTTTTGAAATAGATCGCATCTGGAATGTCGATATCTTTATACCACTTCCATTTTATAGGATGAAATTTATATTTCAAATCCAGCGATAAAAACTTATCCTTCATTCCATATGTAACATTTTCGTCTTGAGAAACATAATATGTAGGTCTCCAAGGCGTTTCATCGAACACACAGAATACTCTGTTAAAAGCAAATGTCGGTATATTAAGTTCGCTTAATTTTGTAAGATCTTCAATTTTCAGAGAAGGACCGTTTCCGATAATGAAACATGTTTCTCCGCAATGAGTCTGCTTAAATAAACTTATTCTTTTTCCGTATTTGCTTTTTTCAAAGTTTTTATTTATATGAGTCTGATACCTTGCTTCTATTGATTTAATGGGATGAATCAATTTGTATCACCGCTTTTCTTTTTGAACTTATTTAAAATAAACATTATCGGCCTTCTGAAAATATCTTTTTCATAGTCATTCATAACAAACAGCCAGCACATAACAGCAAAGATAGATGTATAAATACCTATTCCCACAAATAGAAGTACCCAATTACTAAGCTCTATAAAGTTTAAGACAACCATAAAAATTACGCATAAAGTAACCGGAATTAAAAATTGTCTTAAAATAATCTTCCAAAATTTAGGGATATTAAGTCCATTCTTTTTCCAATAATACCAATTCATTATTAAGCCTTGACCGACTATATTTGCTAAACCTGTCATCAATGCAGCGCCAATTATTCCAAAAAAATTGACTAAAATTATTGTTCCGATTACATTGAAAACAGCAATGCCCAAATAAACTAAAGACCTGAATCTATGTCTGTTTCTTGCAGTAATAATACTCAATGCAACTGTTTGCACTAACGGAACACAAACAGGAAGCATTGTGAAAATTGCCACCCAATAAGCATCCGAATAATCACTGCCAACCCACAGTAATAAAAACTGTCTTCCAAATACTACAAAGCCTGAACATATGAGACCCACAATGTAGCTTTGAAGTCTGCCAACTCTTATCAGCACTTCAGATAAAGCTTCATTGTCATTATCCTTGAAAACCATTTCATTTATTTTTGGTGTAAGAATGCTACTGATACCAAGAGTAAAATTATTCAACATTGCATTAAAGGTTGTACCAACATTATAAATAGCCACTCCGACAGTTGCTAAAGCCGGAACTGCACCAATTATTGCCGTGTCCGTAGCAACATAAAGCTTATTTACAACATTGGCAACAAATACCCAAAAAGAGAACACCAACAGTTCCTTTAACAAGTACACGGGCATATTATCATACCTTGGTTTAAGCTTTATTGATGAACGAACATAAATTATGTATGCAATTCTTACAATAATTGTAAGTATGAGAGATGATACTGTCATACCAATAGATTTATATCCTATCATTAACACAATAATATTCACTACCGGAGATACTACCGTTGTTAAAATATTAATAAACTGAAGAAATACAAATCTTTCATGACTTGTTACAACTGATGTATATGGCGTAGCTGAAAATCCGACAACTATATTCAATGTAGACACAAAAATCAATATTTGCATCGTTAAAAGTTGATCTGATGATAAAGCCGCAGAATATACTATAGGTACACATAGACTAATCACTATTCCAATAACAAGGGCGACTCCTGCAATAACAAGAAAAATTATATTAAAGAGTCCGAACATTCTCTGCTCGCCCTCTTTGTCATCTGCCGCCTTGAATTTCACTAAGTATCTTACAACAGCGGAACCAATGCCAAAGGATACAAGTGATAAATAGGATGTTATTGTATTTGACAATTTGAAAAGTCCATATTCACTTTGTCCTAATAACTCCAACATTACCGGAGTATAAAACATCGGAATAAGAGATCCTATCGCCATATTAATATATGACATTACAGCTCCCAAACGCAGTTGATTTTTTTTCATTACTCCACTTCCTAAAAATCATTTCAATTATTCTATAGATAATTAATCATATTAACGATAACTATATTCTTTTAAAATCTCTTCTCGTAATTAAATCCTGAACCGAACTTTATTTTCTAACATTCAAAAAAATATTTTTGGGGTAATTAATTATTACCATATCAGTAGAAATAACTACAATCTTATCATAATTAATATAACTCGTTCTTATTATACACGTTTCTCTTGATTAATCAAGTAACGATTCATAGCTGAACTAAGTATAATAGAAATTAATGACAAATAACTTAACAATCTTGCCGCAAGTTTATAAAGACCATATTAATCTTGATCAAGCAACAAACACATAATGTTAGTATAAAATATAAGAATTATTCTTTTAATTACTTTAACTTAATTATTAATTTTTTTTAACAAGTACACATCCCCATTATAATTTAGCTTAAACTTAATAATCTGTGTTCCTAATTTTACATAGAATAAATCTCCTTGACCTACCAAAAAGTTTATATTCTCTGTTTTTGGCATATCAACACCTAAATGCACCGCATCATCATAATAAAAATCTGCATTTTCGCACAAATCCTTTGCCTGATCAGTAATTCTATCTATATGGTTATAATTACTTTCGTTCCTAATTCTTATCATATTACTTTGCAAGCAAATGGAGGTGCCATAATCTATAAATAATGTTTTATTATCATATTTAGCAATATTAGTTAAGCCAAAATCAGTATGCAAGATTCCGATTCTGTTATACTCTTTTATAGCTTTTTTTACATCTTCTTTAACTGATTCGGTTAAGATTATATTTTCCATATTTAAATTTTCATATATCAAAATATACAATTCATCTAAAGCTATATTATGCAGAAGTTTAGGCTTTCTTTTTTCTAACCATAAAGAATTATCATCAATGTATTTATTCACTAAAATTTCATTATTAAAACAATCTTGTAACAATTCACCCATCACTTTTATAAATACACTCCGACCATTACTGACGGCAGTATAATAGCTAGTATTATACCACAATTTCCATATTTCCTTATGGATAGGTTTAATATTTGAAACACCTGAATCTTTCAGTGCCATATAAATCTTCTTTTTATTTTTAAAGTAATAATTAAAATAAAAACTTTTGTATTTTATTAACAGAATAACCTTATTCATAATATTTGAATATAATAACTTAATCTTTTTCACAATTTCACCTGCAAAACTTTAGAATTGTATAGTATATTAAAATAACTTTTTTGTGTGCCCAGTTACCTATAACAGTAGCTCCCAATCACGGCTGATTTTTATTTTCTTTTCACCTCTTTTGCCGGAACTCCTGCTATTGTTACTCCGGGAGTTTCAAATGATTTAGTAACAACCGAATTTGCTCCTATCTTTATATTATCAGCAATTTTAATTCCGCCGATTATTACTGCACCAAAGCCTATGTCTACATTATCACCAATAACCGGACAATCATTTGTCTTTCCATTATTCCCAACACAATTATTTCCGTGAAATTTGCAGTTTTCCCCAATATTTGCATTCGGGTTAACAATAATCGTTCCATGATGAAACAGGGTTAATCCTTTTTCGCAACAATTGGGTGCTATATAAAAACCTAATTTATTTCCTAAGTTATGCTTTTTTCGTTCATAATACAAAGCTAAAAGTGACTTGAATTTACTTCCGTCAGCAGTATTAATATAATACTCCTGTTTTCTGAGGAATTTTAAATATTTATTAATATAGTACTCGGCGTCATGCACTAAATGCATAAAAAAGCTTCCCTTTTTATCCCTTGTTGCATTTAAGTAACTGTTATCATTATTAATATAGATCTTCAAATCTTTTTTGCTGTTTATCATATTAACGCTTTCCTCTTATCATACCGTATAAGTAAATTAATAGGTATGAATGTATTTTATACGAAACTCTTTGTACCAAACCCACTTTACCCAAGAAATTAGAATAAGCAGATTTAAATTCTTTACTCTTCAAAATACCTCTGTTATATTTAAGTTTTTTAAAAAATGACTCTTTGTTAAACGGCGAAAAAGTATTGTTCATAACAATATCATAGCTCCAAAAAACGTGGTTATGATAAATAGTCATGCTTTTTTCGTCAATATCCCACCCTTTAATTATGTCATACCATCTTTCATTCAGCAATTTTTCCTCATCAAAAATTTCTTTTCTGTATTTTCTAAGTAAAGAAATCTCATTGTCATTACGGTAATTATACAATGGTTTATTAATCACCTTGATTTTTTTTACATAATCTAAATATGTAAAGTTAAATATCATATCCTCACCCAATGACATATCTTCCGGAAAAATAATGTTATTTTCAGAAACTATGTTCATTTTAAAAAGCTTGCACCAGGGGGCAGAAATCATTACTTTTTGAAATAATGGCATAACATCATTTCTTGATAAAACATCTTCATCATTATTGCTGAAAACAACTGTATTGCACACCTTATCTTTATTTATACTATTGTATCCGCACAATACTAAATCTACGCAATCATCATAGCCGTTGTAAAGGCCGTATAAATAGTCCTTTTCAAGATAGTCGTCGCTGTCAACAAAGCAAATATACTCGCCCTTAGCAGCTTCAATTCCCGCATTTCTTGCGCTTGAAACGCCGCCGTTAGGCTTATGTATTACCCGTATTCTTTTGTCCTTTTCGGAATACTCATCACAAATTTTCCCACTGTTATCTGTTGCACCGTCATCAACAAGTATCAGCTGAAAATCAGTAAATGATTGATTAAGTATACTGTCAATACAATGATATAAAACCTTTTCTACATTGTAAACCGGTACAATAACGCTGATGACTGGCATTTTAAAATCCTACCCCTGTAATACTTCTGATTTTACAGCATAAAATAAAGCTTTTATTTGCAAAGCTAAACCAAGATCTGTTCTTACCTTCTAAAGATAATATCTCATTCTTGTTAAGTTTATTTGCTGCTGCATATTTTTTAATAATCTTTTTAGCCTGTTTTTTTTCTTTACCTTTCATAAATTTCATAGCTGACTGGCACATAAAAATGCAGGTTCCGAATAAATCAATTTTTGCCTGTTTTTTAAGATTAGGGAAATTTGCTTCAATATACTTTTGTCTTTCCGCCTTTGCTTCAAGTGCATCAAGTCTGCGAATATTAAATTTGTTGCCCATAATACTGCCGCTACGCTGAAGATAAAAATACATTGATTTGTTAATTTTCGTAACTTTTTCTGCCTGTCCGAAAATCTGATAAGTCCAGAATTCATCCTCGTTTAGCTTGCCTTTTTCAAAAGGTATCTTCAAACCAATTTCAGATTTATAAAGCTTGTTCCATACATGCTGATGAAATTTGTTTTCAGATATCAAAAGCGAAAGTCCCTTTTCTGTTGAAAACGTGTTAATCTCACAGTTTTCTTTTTCAATAACAGGAGCCGTTCCATCTTCAAATCTAACTATGTCACATTCAACAATATCGCTGTTCTCTGTTTTCATTGTGGTATAAAGCGTTTCGATAAAGTCGTCTGAAATATAATCATCGCTGTCAATAAAAGAAACATACTCACCTGTTGCAATCTTCATTCCTGCGTTTCTTGCGTCAGACAAACCGCCGTTTTCTTTATGTATCACCTTTATTCTGCTGTCCTGTCTTGCATATTCATCGCAGATTTTCGGGCAGTTATCAGGTGAGCCGTCATCAACAAGAATAATTTCCAGATTTTTATATGTCTGGTTTATTATGCTGTCAACGCATTTTTTCATATATTTTTCGACATTATAGATTGGTACTATTACCGAAATTAATGGTTCCATATTATACACCTATTGCTCAGGATCAAGCTGTTTGATTCTAATTTTATCATACATTTTATAAAATATAACATAAACTAACGGACAATATTTCAACAAAGCAATAATTATTTTTTCATTTCTTCTAGTATATAATCCATCTCTTTTATACTGCATTACTCTGCTTTTTATTTCTGCCTTTTTATTTTTATCTTTTTCAAAAATCATTGTATAGGCTCTCCATAAGCTGAGAGCCGCCGATGCAACACCGTAAAGTGCAGTATCATGATGATTAGTTTTTCGGCTGAGTTGTTCAATCTTTTCTGCTACGTAAAGAACCTGTTCATTTCCCAGAGCACTTCTCATACTATGCGTAGCACTTGAACTGACCGCATAATAATTATAAAACGGTTTATCTGTATATACAGTTTTTTCTGATTTGCTGAAAACCTCAAAATTAAATAATATATCTTCATTAATTTTAATGTTTTCATCAAATCTTGTATTTCCTATTATTTCAACAGAGTATAACTTGTTACATGCCCCGCCGGTAAAATACTTACCTTTAAGCAATGATTCAACAGCTTCGTCAGTATTCTGTATTATTACTCTTCCTGTATTTCCGACCGCTGACAGCAAAGCCCCTTCCTCATCGCAATTTTTATAACTGCAATGTGCAATTTGCGCATTATACTTATGAATTAAATCTAATAAACTCTGATACATTTCAGTATCGACAGTATCATCAGAATCAACAAAAGTAATGTAATCACCCGTTGCGCTGTCAATGCCGACATTTCTCGCATGAGAAACACCACCGTTGGGAATTGTAATACACTTTACTCTATTGTCTTCTGCAGAAATATCATTCACAATTTTTTCAGTATCATCAGTGGAACCATCGTTAATAACAATAATATCAAGATTCTGATAAGTTTGATTTCTTATACTGCTAATACACCTTGCAATAGTAGCTGATGAATTGTACGCAGGGATTATTACAGAAATCTTTTTTAACATAAATTCCTCTTTTCTCGCTTATAAATAACTGCTTGCCAGTTTCCAAAGTTCGATGTCGTTTCTATCAAAGGCTTTTTCAATCTGTCTTAACATATACGGAAGCCTAACCTTTTCTTTGGGTTTGTAATCCAAGTAAAGCTCTTTTGCAAGAACAAACAATGCGGTTAATACCTTGTCATCCATATTACTTACCTTTGAATAATAATACGAGCTTATGTGTCTTAAAACAAGCGTATAGAGGGCGTTGTTTCTTTCAAGCCCCATTTTTTCATATTGAGTCAAAATTTCTCTTAACAGCCAATAAAAATCTATCGCTTTTAAATTTTTTGAACCTGTTTGCGTATGAGAAAAATTGTTCTCATACCATTTGTATTCATATATAACCTCCGGAATATATGAAAACTTTTTACACTGACTGAACAGCAAGAAGATTATTATAGTATCTTCATACCAATATCCGGGGAAAAATCTGACATCATTCCACAATTCTCTTTTGTACACCTTTCCCCACGGTAATCCGGCATAGTTCATTATACTGTCGCCGTTTTTATATCCGCTTAAATTTCTTTGAGGATATATATTCGGAATAACAGCATATACCTGATTATTTCTTTCCTTAACGAGATTGTGTGCCGCCATAACCATATCACAGTCTTTAGCATATGCTTCGGACATTAAGACTTCAATAATATTATCATGTACTGTATCATCACAGTCAATAAACATTATATATCTTCCGTTTGCGTTATTAATACCCGTATTTCTTGCAGCACCTATTCCGCCGTTTTTCTGAAAAATCAGTTTCACTCCGGGGTGATTTTCATATTTTTTTAAAATGTCACCAGCACCGTCAGTTGAACCGTCATCAACAAAAATCACCTCATAATTATATGTTGTTTTTTGATTAAGAATTGATTTTATATTATCTTCAAGAATATCTGCATAATTATAAACAGGAATAATAACAGACAAATCCAAATTCTCATCAATTTCAGGATTTATATATTCAGGGTTCGAGTTAGGCTTCGGATATACCTCATCTATAATTTTATGCGCTTCTTCAGCGGTCATATCAACAATATTCGATCTAGTCCTAAGCTTTGCAATCTTATATTTAATACAATAAAGGAAATATGCCAAATTTGATAACAACGCACAAAATGTTTCGTTATGGAATATTTTAAAAAATCTGAAATAAAAACCGTGTTTCATAAATCATAACCTCATAAACATTTCTTCAACAGCCTTAGTTGTCTTTTCTGTGCTGAAATCTTTTCCTCTCTCTTTAGCACGCTCTGCGTAATCCCCAAGCATACCCGGAGTTGTCAGCATTTTCTTTATACCCTCGTATAAAGCGTCCTCGTTGTTTTCTGTAACAATACCGTACTCGTTATTCTCACCGAGCATTTCCTGCATACCTGAACAAAGCGTTGTGACTACAGGCGTTCCTACAATCAGCGACTCTGTAACGGAAGTGCTGAATCCTTCGCTGTATGAGGAGCAAACATATAAATCACAATTCTTAACATACTTATACGGATTTGTGTTGTATCCGAGAAAAATAAAGCTATCCGTCAAATTATTTTCAGCAATATATTTTTCCAAAGCGGGCTGTTCCTCGCCGATTCCAAGTATATATACCCTGTTCTTTATACCACTGTCCAGAAGGCGCTTGTGCACTGACGCCAGTCTTTCAAATCCCTTTACTTTCGTTATCTTTCCTACGGAACATATATTTACACATTCCTTTGAAAAGCTCACGTCTTCAATATTTTCCTCTGCCTTTGATAAAATCAAATCGGTTTCAACAGTATTGTAAAGCACCTCGATCGGCTTTTCAAATTTAAAGGTTTCTGTAAAATAATTCATAACCCACTTTGAAACACATACTGTATTGTCAAATTTGTTGTAGCACCTTTTTGCTTCATCAAAATTCTTGAAACCTACCGAAGCACTCTGCATATTGTCCATTCTGCAATGAATCCAGCTTACAAGCTTCGTGTCTTTATCGGTACAGCCTGCTGTAATTCGTGCAGTCGGACCTTCGAGATAAGATACAATAATATCGTAGTGCTCTTTAATAAACTTCTTAAAAAGATGTTCGGGTGAAAACAGGCAAAAATACTTCGAATTTCCCCTGAACTGCTTTTTGTAGCAATACTTATAGTTAATATGCGGTAACAGGCTTTCCTTATTTACACCCACGTCAAACAAGGTCTGAACAGTAATGTCAAACTTGCTTTTATCCATATTGTTTACAAGATTTACAAGCACCTTTTCGGCACCGCCGTGTGCAAGTGAAGGAATGAAAAATAATATCTTTATCATTTAGCTAACCCTTATATCTTTTTTTCTGAAGCATTTTATATACTGATGACGGGACAAGTCCCAATATCAGCGGTTTATATGACTGGATTCTGTACTTCATTGGAAGTCCGAATTTTTTACACATATCTTTTTTCAAGCGATATTCCGTTACTCGGAATTTATATTTTTTACGCTTGATTGCGTTTCGGTCATTGCGCATACTGTAAAGATATTCCTGAATATTGTAGGCTTTATATCCTGCATCATACAGTCTTATCCACAAGTCGTAGTCCTCAATTCTTTCAACCTTCGGAGAATTACTGTATCCTCCAAGCTCTTCAAGAACAGCTTTTCTCATCATACAGCCTGCGTGACAAATAGGACTGTTGTTGGCAAAATCAATTTTCTGCGGTTTTTCGGGGAACCCGACCTTGCCATATATTCCTTCATCATCATACATATTCATCAGGCAGCTTACAACGGCAAATTCTTTGTGGTTATTGAGGACATCAACCTCTTTTTCAAAGCGTGTGCTGTCACAAACATCGTCTCCGTCCATACGGGCTGTATATTCACCTTGTGCTTTTTTCAGACATTCATTAAGAGTAGGAGCAAGAGTCAGATTCTTTTCATTTTTTAAAACCTTAATTCTTCCGTCCTTTTCTGCAAACTTTTTTGCAAGCTCGTATGTATCGTCAGAAGAGCAGTCATCATACATAATCAGCTCCCAGTTTTCATATGTCTGGTTTAATATGCAATCTACTGCTTCCTCAAGCGTATCTTCACAATTATAAATTGCCATCAAAACCGATACCAAAGGGGTTTTATTCATTATAATCACCTTTTGCCGCGTTCAATAAGCCAATCTCTGTTTTCAATAATTTTCTTTATGAGCACTCTGCTGTCGAAATTTTCAACAGCAAATTTTGCGCCTGCTTTGCCGAATTGTTCTCTCAAAGCTTCATCTTCAATTAATACCGAAGTTTTTTCAACCAACGGTTCAACAGTCCTTGCAGGTATCTTAAATCCCGTTACACCGTCAACCATTCCGTTCTGCGGTCCGGGAATGTCGGATACAACAACAGGTACGCCCATTGCTTCCGCTTCAATAACAACATTTCCGAATCCCTCTCTGTAGCTTGGGAAAAGGAAAATATCCATTGCCGAAAGATAACGCTGGGGGTCGTCTACCCAACCGTTAGTGGAAATAATATCTTCGCAGTCATCAAAATACTGTAAGAGCTCCTGATTAACTGTATCGGGCTTCTCGTTATATCCTACATACAGAAGTTTCACAGACGGATATTTTTCTTTGAGCCGCTGAAAAGCAAGCATCAATTCATTGAATCCCTTATCCCTGCCGATTCTGCCCAGAAATCCGAGAACAATATCTTTATCGTAAAAACCGTATTTTTTTCTTATCTCTTCTCTGTACGCATCTTTTTGCGACAAATCAAATTTATCGACGTTCAATCCGTTTGCACAGCCATTCCAAACAATTCTGCTTTTTTCTTCAGAATAAAAACCGTTTTTCCTGCAGAAATCAAGGTTTCCCTTACTGTCAGGCTGAACATCAGTCGAATTTTTACAGGTAAACTTCTCAATAAACTTAAAGATGGATTTTTTTATTCCGTCAAAGCCGAGATAAACCATACCCCATTGGCAATACAAACGCACAGGTATATTGGCTTTTTTTGCAGCAATTGAGGCATACAGTGAGGCATTGGGAGTTGAATACTGGACAATATCAAATTTTTCTCTTCTGAATATTTCAGTCATCTGCTTTATTGCCCTGCGCATTCCACGTACATCCACACCACGTTCCATCTGCATAGGATATTTATGTACAAATTCGGGGAGGGAGTTCATATATTCCTCATCCATATCACATATCAGTGAAATATCATAACCCGAATTATGCATATCTTCAAAAGACCACTGCAAAAAGTTTTTTGCCGCTAATGCAACCGTAACCACAAAGCAAATTTTCTTACTCACCGAAAACGCCCTTTACCTTCCTTACAATACCCTCTGCATTAATGCCGACCTGCTCTCTCAAGTAAGACTGCGAGCCGACCTCAATGCAGTAAAAATCATCAATTCCTATTCTGTGGAGCTTAGCCTTGCCGCCGCACTCTGCAAGCACCTCTGCAACTGCTCCTCCGAAACCGCCGACAATGTTATGCTCCTCAACGGTAAATATATTGTCAAATCTGTCTGCGCAGTCCTCAATTATAGCTCTGTCAATCGGCTTTACTGTCGGAAAGCTGTACTGCTCTACGGCAATACCATTCTCCTCCAGCATATCGCAAGCCTTTGATGTTTCTTCAAGGATTGCACCCGTTGAGAAAACGGCAACCTTTTTGTTCATATCCTTTGCGTCACGCAATTTATATGCCTTGCCGATTTCAAATTCTTTGATTACGGTGTTCACATTCTGTTCTCCGCCTCTGCCGAGTCGGAGGTAGCAAGTTCCGTCAGTCTGCGCTATCTTTTTAACGGCAAGTGCCGCTTCTGTCGGGTCACCGGGGCAAATTACAGTAACATCGGGAAGTGCACGAAGAATTGCAATATCCTCTGTTGCGTGGTGACTCATTCCGAGCGAGCCGTAAACATAGCCGCCGCCAACGCAGATTACGTTAACATTTGCATTATGATAAGCGCAGTCGTTGCGTATCTGCTCAAGGCATCTTAATGTCGGAAAGTTGCCGATTGAATATGTAAATACCTTCTTGCCCTCAAGCGCCATTCCTGCGGCAACACCTGTCATATTCTGCTCTGCAATTCCTGCGTTTATAAACTGATTCGGGAGCGTTTCCCAGAAGCTTTTGAGTACGCCGAATCCGAGATCGCCTGTTATAAGCTCAATATCTTTATCCTCTTTGCCAAGTTCGATTAAAGTTCTGATTAATGTATCTCTCATCTGTCTTCAACCTCCCTTGTGTAGTATGTAGGATGATATGTTTCCGACACGGTGTGTCTGCAATTTTCAGGCTCAGCCTGAGTTTCGGGACAACCGTCTGGTGTGTACGGGTCTGTAACAGTATCCGGCTTTATTTTATGAAGCTCATTTACTGCGCAGTTGTACTCCCAACCCTCGTGCGGGAATCTGTAGTGCCAGAGAATATCCATTTCCATAAATGAAATGCCCTTGCCCTTTACCGTGTGCGCAATTACAACAGTCGGCTTATGCTCGGGATTTGAAGTGTCCTTCAATGCATTTCTCAATTCATCGTGATTGTGTCCGTCAACTTCAATCACATTCCAGCCAAAGCCTTCCCAGCGTTTAGCCATATCCACCTCAAGGGTGTTGTTGCAGTAATCAAGACTCTGCATATGGTTGTGGTCAACAACAGCGACAAGGTTGTCGAGCTTATAGTGGTTAGCAAATTCAGCCGCCTCCCATACAGAACCCTCGTTGCACTCGCCGTCGCCCATAACGACAAAAGAACGGAAAGATTTTCCATCCTGCTTGGCTACAAGCGCTCTGCCTGCAGCGACAGGAAGACCATGACCCAGAGAGCCCGTTGAAAAATCAATTCCGGGCAGGTGGTGGGATACGTGACCTGAAAGTCTGCTTCCGTTCGCATAGTGTGTTTTAAGCTCCTCTACAGGGAAAAAGCCGTTCTCGGCTATTGCGGCATAAACCGACGCCCCTGCGTGACCTTTACTCAGAATAAAGCGGTCTCTGCCGTCCCATTCGGGATTGCTGCTGTCAAATTTTAATATATCGGTATACAGAACGCCCATAATATCAGCAACAGACAATATTGCACCGATATGGCTTCCGCCCGATAAATGCGTCATTTCAATTCCGTGGCGGCGTATCAGCCACGCAAGTTCCTTGCTGTTCATTCTTTCCTCCACAACATAGTAATAAAACTGTATTAATTCACTCCGAATATTAAATTAATAAACTTCGGTTGATGTTTAAATCGTTTATAAATCGACAGAAACAATAGCGGAACACCTAACCCCACTATAAACATTGCCGGCATTGTTATATACCAGTGCATGTGCATTACTCTGTTTAAAAGCATTTCTGTTACAGCCTGACAGGGCCATGAAATTATATAAATCGAAAAAGTTTTTCCGTCAAAATAATCAAGAATTTTTGAACCGTTTTTCTCAAGAAAAACTGACAAATACAATACTGAATAAATCATAAGAAGTGCAATTACGACAGTTGAAATATTTCTAACCCATTCTTGCCAGTAAAAGTTATTTACTGACATAAATATATAAAAAATAACGGAAAAAGCTACTGAAGCTAACGCAATAGGAAGTTTGAAAATTCTTGCTTTATTTTTTAATATAACACTACAAGATAATATTCCTATACAAAAATATACAAGTTCAAGACATATATCTTTAATTGCTAACCAGTTTGTATTTATCGGAAAAACCGAAAGCACAAGTGATGCTGCTAATACCGCTGAAAAAAGCATTTTATTTTTATAACATCTCAATAACAAGTAAGATAAGGAATAGATTATCAGCAATGCAGGCAAAAACCAAAAGTGCCCCCAAACATTTAATCTAGGATTGAATACAGCTTCAAATACGTAATAGAAACTGAATGATACTTCATCATTTACAAATGAAGATAGTAGTATTTTAGGTATTATACCAATTGCCGACAAAACAAAATAAGGAGTCAAGAACCTTATGCACTTGTTTTTTATAAAAGAGCCATATGTTTTTTTCTTTTTATCTGATGTGTATTTAAATAAAAAACCTGCAATAAAGAAAAACAACGGCATATGAAAGCAGTAAATAAATGTTCTTATTTTATCAACTACCAGTGGCATATCCGATGCACCTGTAGGAGTGGAGTGTCCCAAAACAACAAGTATCGCACCAATTGCATATGCGTATGAAATAAAATACAGTTTTTTACTCATTATATCTGCACCCTTACGAAATATATCCTGTAATATCACTATGGTATCCCATGCCATTTGATAATAAGTAGAAAAATAGGATTAGAACTAAAATATAAACTGGTTTTATGATTGACCTTTCTGTTTTTGAAAAACAAACATTAAGCAAGTACGGAATTAGTATCAAATCATAAACCTCAGCGTAAATCGGCAGTCTTCCTATCAATATACCGCTTGTAAACATTCCAACAAAATACAAAGCTGAAGCAATAAGAGACATATTTATGCATACAGGTAAAAAAGCGTTTGTTTCATAATAAGACTTTAAAGTATTCCTTTTCCAGAATGCAATAACCGTAGGTATTGCTATAAATAAAAACTTAAGCGGATTTACACCGTCATCTTCTTCAAACTGCGATGTGGCTCCTGCATAAGCTGTATTTCCCAATGCGCTGTCAACACCGCTGAAAAACGGCTCTGCAAAAATACATATGAGTATAATTCCGATGATAAAGAGTCCAATCTTTTTATCCCAGGGCTTACTTCTTGCAACAAAATATATCGGTATCATCAACAGCGCAGTCATATGGAAAGTTGACATAAGCAAAACTGCTAATAAGAACCTTATAAACTTTCCGTCCTTTATCCAGTCACAACACAAAAACAGCACTGCGACACAAATAAACTGACGCATACCATTTATCATCCACTGAAAGGTCAGCAAAGTCATAAACAAAAATGAACTGAAAAAGAAATCGCAGGAATACTTTCTAAGCACTACCATAATGCACACACCGGATATAATGGCAATTGTAATAAGCCACCACTGAAAATCCTGCGAAATAAAGCATTTAAAAAAAATATTGAAAATATCAAATCCGGGATTTTTCCCTTCCCAGTTAATCTGATTCCATGCTGTTGAAAAGTTGGTAGGTATCGACTGAAACATATTTATATATACAGTCGTATCCGCTACATATTTTCTCATGCCAATCCAGAAAATAAAATAACCAAACACTACAATTGCATATGCAAGCGGTATCTTTTTCTGGATTCCCTGCTGTATATTGTAATCTGTGAGCATAACTTCTTCTTTGTGTCCCATAGAATACACAAAATAAATCAGCAAAACCCACAAAATCATCGACCAGTAAATTATCATTTAAAAACTACTCCGGACAAGGAAGTGCAAACCTACTCAATTGCAAAATCCTCATTTTGTAAATTTATTTTTTGAACATATTCATTATGTTCCTCAACAATCGGTAAAATTTCTTTTGGGAGCTTATCGGAATGGGTCAGCACTTTATATATTGTCCAGAAAATAAGCCTGATATCTCCCCAGAAAGAATGATGTTCCCTGTAAAACAGCTGAAGCTTAAGCTTAAGCGGTCTTATGTATTTTAGATAAGCAACATCCGGGTCTATTGCCTTTGTAAAAGTTTCAAACTGCGCAATATTCACCATACTGGCATAATCAGTAATACCCGGCTTTAAATCAAGAATTTTTTTCTCTTCTTCTGTGTACATATCCACATACACCTGAAGCTCCGGACGCGGACCAACAAAGCTCATATCCCCGATAAAAACATTTATCAGCTGAGGGATTTCATCAAGCTTTGTTTTTCTTAAAAAATGGCCTGTACGTGTGATTCTGTCATCGTTGTCGCCGACATTCCACTTTCCTTTACCCTCGCAGTCTTTTACCATTGAGCGGAATTTAAAAATTCTGAAGGTTTTTCCGTTCTTTCCCACACGGGGTCCTCTGAAAAACACTCCTCCGGGGCTGTCAATTACAATCATAACTGACAATATCAAAAAAATAGGTGACAGTAAAATTAAGCCTACGCCGCTTGCCACAATATCAAAAAGCCTTTTCATACCCTTAACCTCAAAATTACATATTTGCACCGTCAACAGGGATTATTGCACCCGGCATAAACGATGACAGCTCACTTGCCATAAACAAAACTGCGTCTGCAATTTCCTTAGGCGTTCCGAATCTGTTAATAGCCTGGTGATGTCTTAAGAAATCATCAACACGAGGATGACCTTCTTTAACAAATTTATCCCAGTAACTTCCGGGGAACGCCACTGCGCCCGGTTGTACCGAGCAAAGAACAACTCCGTCTGGAGCAAGTGAACGGCCTACGGTTGTAACATAAGCGTCAAGGAAAGCCTTTGCCGATGCATAAAGCGGATTTCCTCTCAACATTTTAGCAGAAATTGAGGAAATCTGAATAACTCTGCCCCAACCTTTTTCAATCATCGGAGGAATCAAAACGCTGTTCATATCAATAGAGGCAACAGCATTGAATTTTAAAGCATAGTTCCAGTCTTCTGCACCGCCTAAGGGATTTCTGCTGATAAGGGAGCCTCCGACATTATGTACAACAATGTCAAAATTCCCGAATTTTTCAATCAAACTCTTTGCAAAAGCCTGTGTATCACAGGACATAATGTCCTCAATGACATATTCAAAAGACGGACAGCCAATATTCAGACACTCTTCTTTTACTTCTTTCATCAGGTCTTCGGTTCTTGCAACCGCAATGATGTTTGCCTTTTCTTCTGCAAACCCGAGAGCGATTCCTTTGCCAATACCTTTGCTCGCTCCGACAATCAACACATTTTTATTTTTAATCCCCAGTTCCAACATCTACACTCCCAAAATCAAAATGCATAATTATACTAATTAATTATACCACAAAATAACAGCAATATCAACACGATTTTCAACATATCGCAACAACCGACAAATTTCGCCTGTGCGATTTGACAAAGCCTGTATTTATAATTAAAATATAATAAAATATGGTATTATTCTATTAAAATTTTTTTATAAATTCAGTTTTCAGACAAGGTGACGCAAATGAAAAAAACGCTGAAAATTATTGTTTTATCCATACTTACCGTTGCTGTCGCAGTGATAATATACGGTCTGTACTGTTCAAATACTCTTGAAATCAAGAATTATACGTTAAGCTCCGACAAGATTAACTCGCAAATACAATTCGTGTTCATTTCCGATTTGCACTGCAAGGAATACGGTGATAAAAACTCTGACCTCGTCGCAAAAATCAAGGAACAGACCCCCGACTTCATAGCCGTAGGCGGCGATATGGTCAACAAATACTCAGCCGACGACCACGTTATGCGTGAGCTTTTGCCTCAGCTTGCCGAAGTTGCACCGACCTACTGCATACTCGGCAATCACGAGCTTGCACTCAAAGACAGAATCGACTTCAGAAATGACATTGATTCGACAGGTGCAAAGCTCCTTGACAATGAATCTGTAATGCTTAATATAAACGGTGAAAAAATCCTGCTCGGTGGTATGTCCGACTTTCCGTATTATGAATACAACGCACCCGATTTTGACACTCCCGAAAGGTATTTCTGGGACGAATTCAAGGAGAGCTCAGAGGACTACTATTCAATCCTGCTTCATCACCAGCCGGAATATCTTGAAAGTATTATGCAGGACAGCAATGTCGATTTGGTTATGTGCGGTCACACACACGGCGGAGCGATTCAGATTCCCTTTGTCGGCGGAGTATTCGCCCCGAATCAGGGATTTTTCCCGAAATACGACAAAGGCGAATTTGATTTGTACGATACAAAAATGATAGTCTCCGCAGGTCTGGGTGACGCTTATCCCGTTCTGAGGATGAACAACTGCCCCGAAATAAGCGTGGTTGAGATAGAGTAATATGGTTATATTAATATTAAACGATAATTTAGCGCAACGTTGACGTAGGGACACGGCGAGCCGTGTCCCTACGACTGAAAATTAGACGTTTCCGTTATCGCCGTAGGGGACGGCATCCCTGACGTCCCGAAATGTTACCTATATATCAATCTATAATTCGGGCAACCGTTTTTACCTCAATATCCGATTTTTCCACTCGATTTGCCTGCGGTGGCTCACCGCAAATTATCGTTTAACCCAGCACCTTCTTAGCCGTATCAACACTTTCCTTGGCATCCCTGCAATAGTAATCGGCGCCGATTTTCATTGCGTAATCTTCTGTAAGAACTGCACCGCCTACGAACACAACGCACTTGCTTGTGCCGTCGGGGTTTTGCAGTTCTTTTGTTTGTCTTATAAGCTTTATTGTGTCCTCCATACTTTTGAGCGTAGTCGTCATAAGTGCGGAGAGTCCAATCATTTTAATGTTCTGCTCGACAGCCGTATCGACAACGAGCTGAGGGTCAACGTCCCTGCCGAGGTCAACAACGGTGTAGCCGTAATTATCGAGCAGAACCTTTACGATATTTTTGCCTATATCGTGAATGTCGCCCTTGACGGTTGCAAGGATAATCTTGCCCTTGCTGACGGGCGAGCCGCTTGTCTGTGAAATGTGAGTTTTTATTACCTCAAAGCACTCCTGAGCCGTATTTGCACTCTGGATAAGCTGAGGCAGGAATATTTTATTCTTCTCAAAATCATCACCGACCCTGTCGAGCGCAGGAATGAGCATTTCGTTCACAATCTGCATTGCATCGGTGGTGTCTAAAAGTCTTTTCGTAACAGCTGCACCCTCGGATTTCAGTCCGTTGTATACGGCTGTGAAAATATCTACCTCGGTGCTTTTCGGCGCAGAAGTCACCGCAGGAACGGCGTCGTTGTATGCGTTGATAAACTCAACCGAGTTTTTGTCAATGCCCGACAGCACCCTGTAGGCACGAACAGCACCTGTCATAGATTCAACATTCGGATTGATAATCGGCAGGTCAAGCCCCTCCTCAAGAGCCATTGTCAGGAAAGTCCTGTTGACAAGCTCACGGTTCGGCAGACCGAACGAGATATTCGAAACACCGAGGCAGGTTTTACAGCCAAGCTCGGTTTTCACCCTGTGGAGTGCCTTAAGCGTTTCACGGCATGCGTCCTGCTCGGCTGAAACTGTGAGCGTAAGGCAGTCAATGTAAACGTCACGCCTGTCGATTCCTATTTCTTCGGCACGGCTTACAATGCGCTTTGCAATCTCAAATCTGCCCTCGGCAGTCTTTGGGATTCCGTTTTCGTCAAGCGTTAGTCCGACAACCGAAGCACCGTACTTTTTGACGAGAGGAAGCACTGTCGAAAGGCTCTTTTCCTCGCCGTTAACAGAGTTTACAATCGGCTTGCCGTTGTAGTAGCGCAAGCCTGAATCAAGCACGTCGGGCTTTGTCGAGTCAATCTGCAACGGTGCGTCGCACACGCTCTGAATTGCCTTAAGCACACGCACCATCATTTTCTTCTCGTCAATTTCGGGGTGACCTACGTTTACGTCGAGAATTTCCGCACCGCCGCTCACCTGAGTTAACGCCTGAGTGAGAATGTAGTCAATATTATTGTCAACAAGAGCCTGCTTGAACAGCTTTTTGCCTGTCGGGTTGATTCTTTCGCCGATAATTCTCGGACCGTTGATTTCAACCACCGTGCTTGCACTGCAAACCGTTGTATCAACGCTCTTTTTCTGCGGCTGATAGCTTTTGTCTGCAAGTATTTTCTTAATTTCTTTTATATATTCGGGGGTTGTGCCGCAGCAGCCGCCGATAAGCTTTACGCCGTATTTAAGCAAATCCGCAACGCAGTCTGCAAACTTATCGGGCATAATATCATACTCGTTGCTGTTGGGGTCGGGCAAGCCTGCGTTCGCTTTGATGACAAGCGGCAAATCGGTGTATTTTGAAATTTCGCTTACCACGCCCTCAAGCTCATCGGGACCTAAAGAGCAGTTTACGCCGACTGCGTCAACGCCGAGTCCCGTGAGCGTAACTGCCATTGATGCAGGAGAAACACCCGTAAAGGTGCGTCCGTTGCGCTCAAACGTCATCGTTGCGATAATCGGCTTGTCGCAGTTTTCCTTTGCCGCAAGAACGGCGGCTTTCAGCTCGTAGAGGTCTGTCATCGTTTCAAAAACAATAACGTCGGCACCCTGTCCTGCGATAATCTGCTCCTTAAAATAATCGTAAGCCTCGTCAAAGCTCAGCGAACCAGCCGGCTCTAAAAGCTGACCGATAGGGCCTATGTCGAGCGCAACAAGGCAGTCCGTACCCTGCACGGCTTTCTTTGCGTTTGCAACGCCCGATTTTATAATTTCGTCAACCGAATAACCGCTTTCCTTGAGCTTATAGCCGTTTGCTCCGAAGGTGTTTGCATAGACAATGTCGGAGCCTGAGTCGGCATAAGCCTTGTGAAAGGACTCGATTAATTCGGGGTGAGTGATATTCAATGTTTCGGGAACGGAGTCGTACTTCACTCCGCTTTTCTGTATGAGAGTTCCCATTGCTCCGTCGAGCAGAACGAACTCCTTTGCATCTAAAAACTTCTTAAAATCCACAATGTTCTCCGTTTCTTCTGAATTTGCATCTGTCACGCATATTGCACACCGCACAACCTCGTTTTTTGCGGTCAATCGGTGTTTTTGAAAGTCCCATAACCGCCGTAACGGATTTAGTGGGAGTCAGCAGGCTGTTTTCGTTTGTCGCAAGTCCGATTTTTCGTGGAGCGTCAAGCATTGAAAGCACGCTTTTCTGTAGCTCAATCGGGTAATCGCCGTAGCCGGGACTGAATCGGAAGGTCTGAAAATACCCCTCGTACTTTTCGGCAATCAGCTCGTCAAATTTTGCGCACACCTGCTCAATTGCAACGCTTGCAAAGCTGTCGAGCACAACCGCCTTTGCCATATCGGAAATCTGATTTATCCTGATAATTCTGTCAATTTCCGCACCGAGCGTTGCGCACATTACAATTGCCTTTTCACAGCCGTCAAGGTGATTTTTTATATCATCGCCCTGCATAAGCTCATCAAACGGCAAATCCTTTTCAATATAAAGATATTTCGGACTTGACTTTGCAATAATTTCCTTTTCGCACTCGTCCATAAGCCTGTCCATTCGGTAATTCGGTGCAACGCCTGAACCGCCAAGGTAACGAACGGCTTCATTTCTGTTGAGTTTTTCAAGCTTTATCATAACAGGCTCACAACCGCCTCGGAGATTTTCCTTGCAATATACGGATTATTCATAGTATAAAGGTGTATGCCGTCAACTCCGTTTGCGAGCAAATCGACAATCTGCTCAACCGCATAGGCGATTCCTGCGTCACGCAGAGCCTCGGGCTTTGAGTCGTACTTCTGCATAATTTTTACGAACTTCGACGGCAGGCTTGCACCGCACATCGAAACCATTCTTTCAATCTGACTTTTATTTGTAACGGGCATAATTCCCGCCTCAATCGGCACGTTGATTCCTGCAATCTTTGCACGTTCGAGGAATCGGTAGAACACCGAATTATCAAAAAAGAGCTGGCTGATAAGATGCTCTGCACCTGCTTCAACCTTTTTGCGCAGATTGAGAATATCCTCAACCTCGTCCGTTGCTTCAAGATGCACCTCGGGATAGCAAGCACCGCCAAGGTCAAAATCGCTGTGCGACTTGATGTATTCGCACAAATCACTTGCATATATAAAATCTCTTTTCGGCTCAACGCCTTCAACATAATCGCCGCGCAGTGCGAGGATATTTTCAATATTATGCGCCTTGAAATCTGCAAGCGTGCTGTCAATTTCGTCCTTTGTGCTATTCACACAGGTCAGGTGGGCAACGGATTCAACACCGAATTCGTTTTTGATTTTCGAGGCAATTTCGCACGTTCTGCTGTGCGCTCCCGTACCGCCTGCACCGTAGGTAACGCTGATAAAGTCGGGCTTTAAGGCGCAGATTTCTTCAAGCTTGCCGTAAACCGACTCAATAGGAGAGGTTTTCTTGGGAGGGAACATTTCAAAGGAAAAAATTGCCCTGTCGCTTGTATTGAATATTTCACTTATTTTCATTTATTTTCATCACCTTGTATGTTTATAGTATTCGTATTATTATACCACAAAACACAGGCTTGCACAATAAATTTTTATATTTATCCTTTGTTGGAAATTTTTGGGTATGACTTTTATTATAATAAACCATAATTTAGCGCAACGTTGACGTAGGGACACGGCGTGCCGTGTCCACA
>JBJFHX010000179.1:0-7787 GCA_051893995.1 Ruminococcus sp. | reverse complement strand
CGAGGTGAACGTTTTTTCCGCTTGCTTTCAGAAACTCGGAAATAATTGTTGTAGTTGTTGTCTTTCCGTCCGAGCCTGTTACTGCGATTGTCTTACACGGACACAAATCGAAAAACACCTCCATTTCGGAAGTGAGAATAACACCCCTGTTTCTCAAAGCCACAAGCTCGTCTTTATAAAACGGAGTTCCGGGACTTCTGAATACAATGTCAGCATCAATATCTGACAGGTAGTTTTCACCGAGAATCAGCTCTGCACCGTATTCCTTTGCCTTTATTCCGTTTTCACCGAGGGACTCAAAATCCTTTCTGTCGAAGGCGATTACCTTTGCACCCTTGTCGGCGAAAAGCTTAATAAGCGGCAGGTTGCTTGTGCCTATTCCGATAAAGGCAACCTTTTTACCGCACATATCCTTGAAAAAATCTTTTGCAATCGTGTTCATCGTATACCCCTTTCACGAACATCTATCTTATTAATTATACAGATTTATGTAAAAAATTTCAACTGTTCGAAGATATTATTGCAATAATATTTGCATAATGTTAAAATATAGATGGTGATTGTATGCTCAACGACTTTATTATTATTGATAAAAACGAAAAAGCTCCGCTGTACAGGCAGATTTATCTTTCGGTAAGGCGTTCAATTGAAAACGGAAGTCTTAAAAAAGGTACTAAAATGCCCTCAATCAGAAGACTGAGTGAGGATTTGTCAGTTTCAAAAACTACTGTTACCGGTGCATATGAACAGCTTTGTGTTGAAGGATATATAAAAAATGTTCCGCAAAGCGGATATTATGTAGAGGCTGAGTTTAACAGCCGTCCTAAGTCTATTGAATCAGAATATTCAGACAAAAGCGAACAAAACAGGTTTTACGAATACGACTTCAGCGGTAAAAGTATTGATGAAAAGATTATTAATATTTCAGAATGGAAAAAGTGCGTTAAGGACGTGTTGAATCAGAATTACCTGCTGACCTCTTATGGCGATGAGCAGGGTGAACGAACACTAAGACGAGCACTACAAAAGTACGGTTTAGGCACAAGAAGCGTTAATACTGTTACTGAAAACATTATTGTCGGAGCAGGAACTCAGCCGTTGCTTTATTTATTATGCACTATTTTAGGCAGAAATAAAAAAATTGCAATGGCAGATTCAAGCTATATCCAGTCAGAGCTTGTTTTCAAAAGCTTTGGTTATGATATTGAATATTTTGAAAATGACAAGTTTGGCGTTACTGTTGATTCACTTGATGAAATCAAGCCCGATTTAATTCTTATTAACCCGAATTTTACAAACGAAAGCGGTGCTAATATGCCTGTTAACAGGCGGCTTGAAATAATTGAATGGGCAAAAATAAACAATGCACTGATTATAGAGGACGATTATAACGGTGAGCTCAGATACATTACTCACCCCATGCCCTGCGTTCAGAATTACGACGCAGAAAACACCGTTTATCTCGGCTCATTTTCAAAGGTACTTCTACCATCTGTAAGAATCAGTTATATGGTACTGCCCGACAAATGTATGAATACCTACAAAAAAATAAAGAAAATTACAAATCAGACTGCCTCTAAGGCAGAACAGCTTGCTCTCGCAAAATATATTGAAAGCGGAAAGATTGACGCACACTTGCGAAAAGCAAGAAGGATTTACCTTGAAAAGAGTAAGGTGATTCTTGACAGCATAAAAAAGCAGTTTGGAAATTCGGCTAAGGTTGTTTTTAACGAAACCTCGCTTTATATTTCAATTTTTGTTTCGTGCAAAGTAAACAGGAATGCAGTTGATGAAAAGCTTAACAAAATCTCTGTCGGTATTATGCCCTATAAAACTGATAATAACGAATTTGGCTTGAGCTTTTCGGGAATACCGCAAGAGAAAATTGCAAACGGAATTGAAATACTGGCTGAAACAGTTTTGAACTCAAAATGAGTAGTTTTATTCCATATCTGTCCCCAGACTATAAAATAAACCTCAATAAGTCCGATAAATACTGACTTATTGAGGTTTTGTATATTATTCCCACTCCACTGTTCCAGGGGGTTTTGAAGTGATGTCGTAAACTACTCGGTTTACGTGTTCTACCTCGTTGATGATTCGGTTTGATACTCTGCCGAGGATTTCGTAGGGGATTTTTGCCCAGTCGGCTGTCATAAAGTCGTCTGTTGTAACTGCTCTGATTGCCACAAGCTCGTCGTAGGTGCGGGCATCACCCATTACGCCTACGGTTTTTACGCCCGGAAGTACTGCAAAAAACTGGCTCATCTGCTCTGCATAGCCGCATTTATCCATTTCGTCACGGAGAATTGCGTCTGCTTCCTGCAAAATATGAACCTTTTCTGCTGTAACCTCACCGATTACACGAACGCCGAGTCCCGGACCGGGGAACGGCTGACGCCATACAAGCTGATGCGGAATGCCGAGCTTTTCACCGACTTCTCTCACCTCGTCCTTGAAAAGGTCTTTTAACGGCTCAATTACCGACTCAAACTTAATATCTTCGGGGATTCCTACCTGATTGTGATGTGTTTTGATTTTGGCAGCGTCGCCCTTTCCGCTTTCAATGCGGTCAGGATAAATTGTGCCCTGTGCAAAGAATCCGCTGCCGTAGCTTTCACGGATTTTATCCCAGAACACCTTATAAAATTCTGTTCCGATGATTTCTCTTTTCTGTTCGGGGTCAACAACACCCTTCAGCTTTGAGAGGAACTCTTCCTGACAGTTAATGCGTACGAAATTCATATCGAACAGCTTTGTAAAGGTTTCTTCTACAAAGTCGCCCTCGTCCTTACGCATAAGTCCCTGATCGACAAAAACGCAAGTGAGCTGTTTTCCGACTGCTTTACTAAGAAGTGCAGCGGCTACAGAGGAGTCAACGCCGCCTGAAAGTCCTAAAACTACGCCCTTATCGCCTATCTGCTCACGCAGCTGTGCTACGGTTGTGTCGATAAAGCTCTCCATCTTCCACTCGCCCTTGCACTCGCAAACGTCATAAAGGAAGGATCTGAGCATATTTTTACCGTTTTCTGTGTGATTTACTTCGGGGTGGAACTGCACACCATAGAGTTTTTTATCAGGACAGGACATTGCCGCTGTAGGACATACGGCAGTTGTTGCAGTTACGCTGAAACCCTCGGGTACTTCGCTGATATAGTCACGGTGGCTCATCCATGAAATTCCGCTTTCAGGAAGCTCATTAAATAAAACATCATTAGTAATATATTTCGTTTCTGTCTTTCCGTACTCGCTTGATGAATTATCAGTCGCAGGCGTTACCACTCCGCCGAGCGAATAAGCCATAAGCTGGCAACCGTAGCAGATACCGAGAATCGGGATTCCGAGCTTGAAAATTTCGGGTGTATAATGCGGTGATGTTTCATCGTAAACACTGTTAGGACCGCCAGTAAAGATAATACCCTTGGGAGCAATATCCTTGATTTTCTGAATATCAACGGTATAGGGCAGAATTTCACAGTAAACATTACATTCACGCACTCTGCGTGCAATCAGCTGATTATACTGACCGCCAAAGTCGAGTACAATAACGGTTTCCTTATTACTCATATACTCTCATCTTCCTTTCTATTAACAAGCGGCTGTCTCAAAATTAGACACTTTGAGGCAGCCTCTTAAATATTATCTGTAAATTATATCGCTTCTTGCAGGTCCGTTTGATACCATTGTAATCGGTACTCCGATTTCCTTTTCGGCAAACTCAATGTATTCACGGCACTCCTTGGGAAGCTTATCATATTCTGTAATTCCTGAGATTGAGCATTTCCAACCCTTGAGCTTTTTGAGAATAGGTTTGCATCTCTTAAGTTTTGTTGTAGACGGGAAGTAGTCGATAACCTCGCCGTCAAGCTCGTAGCCTACGCATACGGGGATTTCGTCAAGATAACCGAGAACGTCAAGTACGGTGAATGCAACCTGTGTTGCGCCCTGTACCATACAGCCGTAGCGTGTTGCAACGAGGTCAAGCCAACCCATACGACGAGGTCTGCCTGTTGTTGCACCGAATTCGCCGCCGTCACCGCCACGCTTGCGAAGCTCGTCTGCTTCATCTCCGAAGATTTCGGAAACGAACTCGCCTGCGCCGACTGCGCTTGAATAAGCTTTTACAACAGTTATAACGTCCTTGATTTCATAGGGCGGAATACCTGCGCCTACTGCACCGTAGCCTGCGATTGTATTTGAAGAAGTAACCATAGGATAGATACCGAAATCGGTGTCCTTAAGTGAGCCGAGCTGACCTTCAAGAAGAATATTCTTTCCCTCTTTGAGCGCTTTATGAATAAAAGTGAAAGCATCGCCTACATAAGGTGCAAGAAGCTCCTTGTACTCCATAAGCTTATCGAAAACCTCTTCTTCGGTAATTGGCTCTTTATGATAAAGATTTGTAAGCGTTGCGTTCTTGATTTCAAGCGCATGATGAATTTTCTCTTTGAGAGAATCGGGGTCATCGTAAAGCTCGTTAATCTGGAAACCGATTTTTGAGTATTTATCTGAATAGAACGGAGCAATACCGCTTTTTGTTGAGCCAAAGGAATTTTTTCCAAGGCGCTCTTCCTCATAGCAGTCAAACGCAACGTGATAAGGCATTACAATCTGCGCTCTGTCGGAAATGATGATATTCGGCTCGGGAACTCCTCTTTCCTTAAGATGAGCCATTTCCTTTACGAAATTTTCAACGCTGAAAGCTACGCCGTTGCCGATGATGTTTGTAATATTCTGATGAAAAACACCTGACGGTAACTGGTGAAGAGCAAATTTTCCGTAGTCATTTACGATAGTGTGACCTGCGTTTGCACCGCCCTGAAAGCGGATTACGATGTCGCTGTCGTTGGCAAGAACGTCGGTAATTTTACCCTTACCCTCGTCGCCCCAGTTAGCGCCTACAATTGCTTTTACCATAGTTAAACTCCTTCTTGCAGTAGTAAGTTACAGAAACTGCATATATGATACAAATTATTATACGTTAATTTCAGGCTTGTCGGACTCAATGTCCTTGTACTTTTCAAGTACGGGATTTACAAAGTCATTCAAAAAATCCTCTGTCTGTTCCTTTGCTCTGCCTGTGTATTTTTCAGGCTGGAGAATGTTCTCAAGCTCTTCAAGAGTTACGCCGAAGGCTTCGTCATTTGCGATACGCTCAAGAAGGTCGTTTTCTCCGCCTTCTTCTTTGATTACCTTTGAAGCAGCCATTGAATGAACACGGATTCTCTCGTGGAGCTGCTGACGGTCTGCGCCTCTCTTCTTTACGGCGTCCATCATAATATTCTCGGTAGCCATAAACGGAAGCTCTTTTCTTAAACGCTGCTCGATAACCTTTGGATATACCACAAGTCCGTCTGCTACGTTTGCATAGAGTGAAAGAATACCGTCAACGGCAAGGAAAGCCTCAGGAATACTCAGGCGCTTGTTTGCGGAATCGTCAAGAGTTCTTTCAAACCACTGTGTTGCAGTGGTGAAGTAACCGTTTAATACGTCGCACATAACGTATCTTGAAAGCGAACCGATACGCTCGCTTCTCATAGGATTGCGCTTGTATGCCATTGCAGATGAACCAATCTGATTCTTCTCGAACGGCTCTTCAACCTCTTTGAGGTGCTGTAAAAGTCTTATATCATTTGAGAATTTTGACGCTGACTGTGCAATTCCTGCAAGAACATTCAAAAACTGTGAGTCAAGCTTTCTTGAATAGGTCTGTCCCGATACGGGGAAGCAAGCCTTGTAGCCCATTTTCTCGGCAATCTTCTTATCAAGCTCCTTGCATTTTTCGTGGTCGCCGTCAAAAAGCTCAAAGAAGCTTGCCTGTGTGCCTGTTGTGCCCTTTGAGCCGAGAAGCTTTGCCTTTGAAAGCTGATATTCAACGTCCTCTAAATCCATTAAAAGCTCCTGAATCCAGAGTGTTGCCCTCTTGCCTACTGTAGTGGGCTGAGCAGGCTGAAAATGAGTGAATGCAAGAGTCGGCATAGCCTTGTATTCATCGGCAAATTTTGAAAGGTTGCGTATAACGGTAATGAGCTTGTTTCTGATAAGCTGCAAGCCCTCTGTCATAATGATAATATCTGTATTATCGCCTACATAGCAGGAGGTAGCGCCGAGGTGAATAATGCCCTTTGCGTTGGGGCACTGGACACCGTAAGCGTATACGTGCGACATAACGTCGTGACGGACGAGCTTTTCTCTCTCCTGAGCGACTTCGTAATTGATGTCGTCAGCGTGAGCCTTGAGTTCGTCAATCTGCTCCTGTGTTATCGGCAGACCAAGCTCCATTTCGGATTCTGCCAGAGCAATCCATAGCTTACGCCAAGTTCTGAACTTTTTATCGGGAGAAAATATATACTTCATTTCCTTGCTGGCATAGCGTGCTGACAAGGGTGATTCATATGTATTTTTTTCCATTATATACATCCTTTCAAAATTTGGATTATTTTCTTAACATTTCTTTTTATCAAAATTCATTCCGCCACGTTCCTTACCCTTGAAGGTTTCTTTGGTAATCGGAGCAGGATAATTGCCGGTAAAGCAACCGTCGCAGAATCCTATCGGGGCGTAATTTATCATTTCATGGAGTGATTCAACAGGCAGATACCCGAGCGAATCTGCTCCGCTTAATTTTGTAATTTCTTCTATTGTATGGTTGCAGGCTATAAGCTCGCCACGTGAGGGAATATCAGTACCGTAATAGCATGGCCACATAAACGGAGGTGAGCTGATACGCATATGAACTTCTTTTGCGCCTGCCTCACGAAGCATTGTAACGATTCTGTCAACCGTTGTTCCACGCACGATACTGTCGTCAATCATAACAACTCTCTTGCCCTTTACCATATCGGCAATCGGGTTAAGCTTGATTTTAACGCTTTTCATACGTTCCTTCTGACTTGGCTTAATAAAAGTTCTGCCGATGTAGCTGTTCTTTACAATAGCCTTTTCATAAGGTATTCCCGATTCCTCGCTGTAGCCGATTGCGGCGTCAATGCCCGATTCGGGAACACCGATTACCATATCAGCCTCAACAGGGTATGTTCTTGCAAGAATACGTCCTGCCTGCTTTCTTGCCTCATACACGCTTACGCCGTCGATAAAGGAGTCGCTTCTTGCAAAGTATATGTACTCAAAAATACAGAGCGACTTTTTCTTTTCGCCAAAATCGGGCTTTATGCTGTGAACTCCGTCGTTGTTTACAACTACAATTTCACCCGGCTCAACGTCACGTAAATATTCAGCTCCGCATGCGTCAAGTGCCGCACTTTCGCTAGCAAAAACAATTGAATCGTTGTATTTTCCCATACAAAGCGGACGGAATCCGTGAGGGTCACGGGCGGCAATAAGCTTTCTCGGGCTCATAACGAGCAGTGAATATGCACCTTCGATTACCTGCATTGTACGAGCAACAGCTTCTTCAACGGTATGACATTTAAGTCTTTCCCTTGCTATTACGTAGCAGATAACCTCTGAATCAATTGTCGTCTGGAAGATTGCGCCACGCTGTTCAAGCTGTCTGCGGATTTCAAGGGCGTTTGTAAGATTACCGTTGTGAGCAACCGAAAGAGTACCCTTTACATAACGCATAACAAGCGGCTGTGCATTTTCAAGCACAGAGCCGCCTGCCGTTGAATAACGAACGTGGGAAATACCCATTTGACCGTTTAATGAGTCGAGTATATTGTTATTGAACACTTCGGTAACAAGACCCATATTTTTGTGATAATCGATTACACCGTCGTCAGATACAGCGATTCCGCAGCTTTCCTGACCTCTGTGCTGAAGTGCAA
>JBJFHX010000178.1:0-29539 GCA_051893995.1 Ruminococcus sp. | reverse complement strand
AGCCGTACATACGCAATCAGGGGCGGTAAGATAAAACAGCTTACCGAGGACCACTCGGTTGTGCAGGAAATGGTGCGCAGGGGCGAATTAACCTATGAACAGGCGCAGAATCATCCTAACAAAAACTTCATTACAAGGGCGCTTGGCATAAAGCCCTCCGTAAGACTTGATTATATAGAAGCTAACTTTATCTACGGAGATGTTCTTCTTATTTGTACCGACGGACTTTCAAACTGCGTTTCAACAGGCGATATGGTTAAAATCTGCCACGAAAACCGTGGAGAGGGACTTATCACAAAGCTTGTTGACTGCGCAAAGGACGGCGGCGGAAGCGATAACATTACCGCAACAGTTATCTACTAATTGATTGGAGTGAACCTTTTGGATAAATATATTGGCAAAAGACTTGACGGCCGTTATGAAATCCATGAGCTTATCGGCGTGGGCGGTATGGCAAATGTTTACCGCTGTACCGACACAATCGACGACCGTGAGGTTGCAATAAAAATTCTTAAAGACGAGTACCTCAACAACGAGGAGTTTATTCGCAGATTCAAAAACGAGTCAAAGGCTATTGCAATGCTTTCTCACCAGAATATCGTTAAGGTTTACGACGTAAGCTTCGGCGATATGATTCAGTACATTGTAATGGAGTATATCGACGGCATAACGCTCAAGGAATATATCGACAGACAGGGCATAATCGAGTGGAAGGACGCCCTTCACCTTGCAACGCAGATTTTAAAGGCTTTGCAGCATGCTCACGAGTGCGGAATTGTTCACCGTGACATCAAGCCTCAGAACATTATGCTCTTGCAGGACGGAACAATCAAGGTAACAGACTTCGGAATTGCACGTTTTTCCGATAAGGCAACACGCACAATGACCGAGCAGGCTATCGGCTCTGTTCACTATATTGCGCCTGAGCAGGCAAGGGGAGATGTCACCGACGGAAAAACCGACATTTATTCAGTCGGTGTAATGCTCTATGAAATGCTTACGGGCAAACTGCCGTTTGACGGTGACAGCGCCGTTACGGTTGCGCTTATGCAGCTTCAGTCTACTCCGAAACGTCCCCGTGAGGTTAATCCCGGAATCCCCATAGGACTTGAGCAGATTACAATGAAGGCAATGCAGAAGCAGCCTTCATCTCGTTACACCTCAGCTGCCGAAATGCTTAGCGATATTGAGCGTTTCAGACTGAATCCTTCAATTGTTTTTGATTACGGAAAATCGTTTGTTGACAACCAGCCCACAAAATTTGTCAACTCGCTCAAAGATACAAAGAATGACAGAACAAAGGTAATTCAGAAGCCTGTATCTGATGAAAGACCGGGCCAGGATGAACCCGAGGACGAGGTTTTTGTCAAGGAGCATAAGCCCTCCTACTATGCAGTTAAGGGTATTCTGATTGCGGCTGTTGCAGTTTGCGCAATTTTCTTTGCACTTGCTGTGTTCAGGGGCTGTAACTCTGCTCAGGCAAAGGACGTTGACGTTCCCGACTATGTCGGCAAAACGCTTGTAGAGGCAAAAGAGAATAACCCGAACAATTTTCAGTTCGAAATCAAGAGTAAGTACGATGAATCAAAGGAAATAGGTGAAATTCTTGATCAGGAGCCTGCGGGAGGTTCAATGAAGGTTAAGTCGGGTTCAACAGTTACCCTTACCGTAAACGGCACCGATACTGAAGTTTCCGTTCCTTTTGTTACGAATTTCAGTGAAAAAGAAGCGTTGCAGTCGCTTAAAGACAAGAACTTTATGGCTGAAGTAGTTTATGTTGAAAACACTAAAACGCCAAAGGGATATACAATAGACACCTTCCCGAAAGCAGGTGTTAAGGCTACAATCGGCTCAACAGTATATATTTACGTTGCAAACGGCGCAAAGCCGGAGCAGGTTCAGCTCCCATCTGTTACGGGACTCACCTTAAGCGAGGCTAAATCAGAGCTTGAAGAGCTTGGACTCACTGTTGAAACGCAGTATGATGATGAAAGCAAAGAAGCCAAAGATACTGTTTTGGGAATGTCACCTCTTCAGTACGGCAAGGTTGACAAAGGAACTGTCGTTACTCTGAGCGTAAGCTCGGGCAAGGGCGACAAAAATACAGTCAGCATTTACGTTGACCTGCCTACGAATACTGATTCTTCCGTTGAAATGACGGTAATTGTTGACGGTGTAGTTGACCCGCAGTATTCAAAAACGCTTGTTCCAAAGTACAACAAAACCTGCACTCTTGAAATTACGGGTTCAGGCACTTCAACAGTAGTAATTCAGCTTGACGGTCAGGTTTATCGTGAATACAGCATTGATTTCTCAACTTCGTCTGTAACTACAACAGCTACTTACGAATTTGTTGTTGAAACAACAGCTCCTTACGAGCCTGATACTGAGCCTGAAACTTATCCCGAGGAGCCACAGTATCAGACAGATCCATCTCAGTACAACGGTCTTGCTGACAACGGTTATCCTGAATAATGAATATGAATACACATAACGGTATATTAATGAAGTCAATCGGTGGATTTTACTACGTCCGCTGTGACGGTAAAGAATATGAATGTAAGGCAAGGGGAAGCTTCCGCAAAAGCGGAAATTCCCCCGTTGTCGGCGATAAGGTAGTGATTTCCGTTCCCGAAGAGGGTTTTGCGTCAATTGAGGAAATCAAGCCGAGAACAAACAAGCTCAAACGTCCTGCACTTGCAAACATTGACACGCTCGTAATTGTCTGTTCTACGGTTGACCCTGAGCCGAATTTTACGGTCATTGACAAGATGACAGCGGCGGCAGTAAACAACAATATGATTCCTGCAATTGTCGTATCAAAAAATGACTTGAAGTCGGGCGAGAGGATCGCAGAAATTTACCGTAATTCCGAATTTCCCGTATTTCTCTGTTCTCCCGACGATACCGAGGATGTCGACAAGCTTAAAGGTTTTCTTAAAGGCAAGGTATCAGCTTTTACCGGAAATAGCGGAGTGGGAAAATCAACGCTGATTAATCACATTTTCCCTGAGCTTGAGTTGCAGACAGGGCAGATAAGCCGAAAACTCGGACGAGGAAAGCACACAACAAGAGTTGTTGAGCTTTTTGAAATTGACGGTTGTTTTGTTGCTGACACACCTGGATTTTCAACAGTAGACTTGCAGAGATACGAAATGATTGACAAAACCCAGTTGCAGTACTGCTTTCCCGAGTTTGAAAAATACCTCGGTGAATGTCAGTTTACCTCCTGCTCTCATACATGTGAAAAGGGATGCAGGATTTTACAGGCTGTTGCTGACGGAGAGATTGAGCCGTCACGCCACAAAAGCTATGTTACAATGTATAACGAGGTTAAGGACATAAAGCAGTGGGAAATCCGATAAGCTTTATTATTCGGTAAAAGAAATAAGGTGAATGAAAATGCGCTGTGTAATTATTTCGGGTTCTCCCGACACAAGTGTGAATTTCATAAAGCAAGCGGTAAAGCCTGACGATTATGTAATCTGTGCCGACAGGGGATATGAATTTGCAAAGCTTGCCGGCATTAAGCCGAATATAATTGTAGGCGATTTTGATTCTTATAAAGAAAAAATATCTGCATCCTGTGAGATAGTAAAATTAAATCCTCATAAGGACGATACCGATACTATTCACGCAATTGACCTTGCTTTTGAACAAGGCTTTACCGAATTTCTCTTACTCGGAGCACTCGGCGGCAGAACTGACCACACCTTTGCAAATATTTCTGCACTTTATTACATTGCAGACAGAGGCGGCAGAGGAATTCTTCTTTCAGAAAATGAGAGAGTAGAATTTCTTGAAAAGGGAGAGTATTGCTTTGACGGATATTGCGGAAGAACTTTTTCGCTGTTTCCGTTTGGGTGCGACAGCGTTTGCGTTACCTATAAAGGTGCCGAATATCCTCTTGACAGATACAGACTGAAAAGCAGTGTCCCGCTCGGCATCTCAAATGTTTTTATTTCTGAAAAATCGGAAATAAAAATTTATGACGGAAATGCAATACTTATAATTAATCTGAAAGAAGAATATATATAAATGTATTTAATTCTTTTTCATAAACAAAATTAATATATCTTGTGTATAATATTTTATATACAGGCATTATATGGGGGTATAGCTCAGCTGGGAGAGTGTTTGACTGGCAGTCAAAAGGTCACGGGTTCGAGCCCCGTTATCTCCACCAATTAATTTTTCTATGTTTTCTATAACAAAACTGTAATTATAATGACACTCATAAATCTTGAAAAGAATAATAATTGTGTGTTATAATTCTTTTTGGTAAAAATGAGAGATTTAGAATCCGATTTGTAAATCGAAACGTGATTTGGAGTTGAAAAATAGTATGTCATTGTGTATGGGTTGTATGCAGGAAATCGGCAATAACAAAATTTGTCCTGAATGTGGCTTTGATAATTCCGAAAAACAACATGCACCTTTTTTGCCTTATGGCACGGTGCTTTCAAACAGGTATATTGTCGGCTCAGGCATTGATACAAACGGTGAAAGCACACGATATATCAGCTTTGATAAGCAGACAGGCGATGTAGTTATTATTTGCGAATTTCTGCCTATGGGACTTTTCAGCAGGGAAGAAGGCTCGGCTGAGGTTAAAATCAATTACGAAAACCGCCTTGTATTTAATAAGCTTAAAGACGAATTTATTAATTACTACCGTATTCTATGCGAGCTTCGTGATCTTTCGGCTTTGATGAAGGTTCATAATATATTTGAAGAAAACAATACCGTTTATGTTGTTGAGGAAAACGAGGATTTAATTCCTTTTGAAGAATATGTTGAGCGCAGCAGCGGCAGTCTTGAATGGGATATAGCCCGTCCTTTGTTTATGCCCGTTATTTCTGCTCTTGAAGCACTTCACAAGCGTGGAGTCGGTCACTATGCGATTGCACCGAAGAATATTTTTATTACATCTTCCGGCAAAATAAAAATCAGCGGCTTTGCAACTGAAAACGAGCGCAAGCGTGGTACACCTCTTAAATCTCAGCTTTTTTCAGGTGCAGCTGCGCCCGAGCAGTATGACGATAATTTTCCGCTTGACGATATTACCGATATTTACGGTTTCTGCTCAACGCTTTTCTATGCTTTAACAGGACACCTGCCCAAGAGCGCACCCGAGCGCCGCAAGGACAGCAGACTACTGATGAGCACTACTACAGTCAAGCGACTTCCTCCTCACGTTGTTTCTGCACTTGCAAACGGTTTGCAGGTTGAGCGTGAAAACAGAATCACCGATTTTGATGAGCTGCGTTCACAGCTTTCTGTAGCGCACACTGCAAAGGCAATTCAGGAGGAGATTTCAAGAACTGCAAGTATGAATCTCTCAAAGGCAGATAAATCCCATAAGGGACGTAACGGAATGTCGCACACGTCTATTGTTATTATTTCCGCTGCAATTACAGTACTTGTGCTGGGAATTGCAGGAGTTTTCTGGCTTATGCAGAATCCGCTTGCAGGGGTTTTCGGAGGAAACACCTCTGAAACTGTTGCGTCTACTCAGAGTACCGAGTGGACGGGTGCAACGATTCCCAACTATGTCGGAATGAACTACGAAGACGTTATGAAACAGGCAGAGGGTGACACCAAAATCACCGTTTACCGTTCATATACTGATGAATACAGCGAAGAGTATAAAGAGGGTACTGTTATTTCTCAGAATCCTCCCGCAGGCTCCAAGATTACGCAGGAGGACGGAATACTTATCAGCATTACAGTCAGCAAAGGTCCGCAGATGAGAGAGCTTCCAAAGATTGAGGGCTCAAAACTCGACGAAGCGGCTTCAGATATTGCCGCACAGGGACTTCTTGCAACAGCCGAATATCAGTACAGCGACACAGTTGCAGAGGACAGGGTAATCGGCTATAAAAACCACCAGGAGGGAGACACTGTAGAATACGGTACAAACGTAACTATCATTGTCAGCAAGGGCAAAGAAGAGCCTGAAACCCAGTCAAATCAATAATGCGTTAAGCAAAATCAAAGCCTCCGAGCAATCGGAGGCTTTTTTATGTCCTGTTTACTTTTCACTCCGACGTGCAATACTGACAAGGTCTTTGTTGTCAATACTTCCGTCATTGTTAAAGTCGGCTGATGTGAGATAAACACCGCTTAAATCAGACTTGCCGACAAAATATGACATCAGAGCAGAAACATCGTTTGATTTCACATTTCCTTCTCCCGTTATATCTCCCGAAACTGAAATTTCATAAATAACATCTGAAATTCTCGATAGGTAGCCTGTTTTGATTTTGCCGCTTGTTACTTCATTTCCGTCCTTATCGTAAACGGTAACTTCATCTGAAAACAGCTTTTTAAAATTTGTCACTGTTGTACCGCTACTAATCCCTGTAATAAATCCGTCTGAGCTGATCTTTACAGCTTCATTTTGGTTTGCGCTGTCGTTGCTAAAGCTAACTTTGCTGTCATTCTCTTTAAAATCAGAAAGTTTAATATTGTCAAGCGTAAAGCTTTCATAAAGAATACTTAAGTTATTTCTATAAAAGAATAATGATTGCATCTTATTTTTACCTTTATAGTACTTTTCGTTATATTTTATTGTCCATTCGTCGGAATAAATAAGCTTGTTTTCGCTTTTCACAACGCAATTTACCATTGCGCTGTTGATATATTCAACATTATTATCGGTCAGAGAATACAGAATTCCCGATTCGCTGTAAATATATCCGCTCCCTGCACAGTAAAAGTCATAGCCGGAATTTACATTTATACAGTAATGCGAGCTGCTGTTATCAAGTCTGTAAATATCTCCGTCAAACAGCAGTACATACACTTTCGAATCATTTGTAAAAACTCGCTTAACATTTGCGTCAAAAGTATAATTTATCAAAGCATTTCCGTTGCTGTCGTATGACCTGACATAAGTATTATAACTGTCTGTAAAGATAAAGTACGCCTTGCCGCCGCAAAAAGCAAACGAGCTGTTGTCAATCGGGCTCAGTTCGCCGAATGAGTACGTGACGCAGTTGCCGTTTGTGCTGTCAAGCTCTGTAATGTAGTATGCGTCTACTTTGTTGTAAAGTGCATAAGAGCAATTTCTGTTGTGACTGACAGAACGTATTCTTCCGTTAACCGTGACATACCTTATATTTAAAGAGGGGAGAACACAAGATGAATACAGAGTGTCAGAATCGAAGCCATAGATAAACGCACCGTAAGAATTATTTTCCGTATAGTAGTTTTTACATTCATTAAATACGGTCAAATTTATTTCTGACTCTGAATAAACAGTGCTTGCAGCAATAAACAGAAAAATTAATGTTAGCATGATTGCTGTAATTAGTTTTCGTTTCATATGATAATCAGTGAAATAAAGTCACTTTCGCTATAAAACACAAAAGGCAACAGCGGAAAACCGCTGCTGCCTGAATAGCGTTTAGTTTTGTTTATGATTCATCAGAGGAAGAACCCGTATCCTTCATAAACTGAATACCGTCAATAATAATTGAGTCGTCCTTCAGTTCATAATTAAGCTCCATAGTAACCTCTTGATTTGTATAATACTTAATTGTAATAGTGTTGTCAGTGTAGTTGTAAACGCCGTCTGCAAAAAGGATATCTGACTGACTTACAGTAGCTGTACCGTCCTCTCTCAGCTCATAGCTCATCTTGTAATAGCCGTCGTCATAAGTCCACTTGGCACTGAGCTTGTCGCTCGGCTTAAAGTCAGCGTCGGGTTTCATCTCGGGAATGACAAGCTTAGTGCTTTCAAGGTCAATGCTCTGACCGTAATAGGTGTCTGTAAGCGTAAGCGTACGTCCTGTAATCTCATTACCCGTAACCTCGTACTCAAATGAGCCCTCAAGAGCGGAGGGAATACTGATGTCAATTGTTCTTGTACCTTCTTCGCTTGTATCAAGTGAATATGTACCAATCATTTTCATAGTGCCAAGGTGGATTGAAGCCGTACCGTCATCCTCAAAGGTGTAGTAATTCTTAGCAACCTCGTCAGCGGTAGCAGTTGTAGCCTCGTCAGCAGTAGCTGAGTCCTTAACAGTCCATGTTCCTACAACACTTGTATTGAAAAACACCTTGAATACTAAAAATCCAAGTGCTACAAGAACGAGAATAGCAAGTGAAATAATAACAGGAAGCTGGATAAAGCCCTTTTTCTTTTTAACAGCGACGGGAGCATTTGCACTGTAATCAACAGGAGCAGCTTCCGTTGCGGAATCACCCTGTGTTTCGGCAATTTCGTCGCTGAAGGCTCCTGAAAAGTCTTCCTGACTGTTTTCGTTAGTTGTTGTATCTGTGTCGGAATTTATGTTGTTTTCAGCTTCTTGTTCAGAAGTAAGAAAATCCTTGTTTTCGTCCAACGGTGATACCTCCTTTTATATTTTATCTATAATATCATACTATATTTTAAAATATAAATCAACAGTTTTGCTCTAAAATTTTGCTTAATTAACGATACTGAGAATCGGAAAAGAAAATAAAAAATCTGCGTAAAGTTTCAAAGAGCCTTAATTTCCCATAAAACCTTAACTTTTCCTCATTTAGAAAATACTTAAAAAAATATAACCATATTTCCTAAAAAGTACTTGTAAAAATAATCAATTTGATATATAATGTAATTACTCAAATGATGAGTAATCAAAAAGGAGGAATTAGCGATGAAAAAATCATCAAAAATCATCAGCCTTGCTCTTTCAGTAACAATGGCAGCTTCCTGTTTTGCAGGTTTTTCAATTTGTTCTGCATCTGCAGCTGATGAGGAAACAAACGTTTATTTCGAAGTTCCTACACTCGAGTCGTGGGGAACAACAAAGTCTGTTTATTGCCACGTTTACAACGTATACGGTGGAACACCTCTTACAGAAACTTCCTGGCAGTCAAAGTCAGAGAAATGTAAGCAGGACGCTGAAACAGGTCTTTATTACTTTGATACTTCAAAGCTCGGCACAATTGAAGAAGGCGCTGACTACGCACTTCTCTTCTCAACAACTGATACAGACGGTGCTACTCACCAGACAGGCAATATCACATTTGCTAAAGAGTGCCTCGGTGACGCAGTTTACGTAACAGGCGATATGGTTGAAAACACCGAAGATTCAAATAAGCTTGACTTTGAAGGCGCTTGGAGAAATAATTCTGACAAGTACGGCGCAATGGCAGCTATTACTTCAACAGGTAAAATCGTTGGTAAGTACTTCCCCGTATATCAGCCGAAAGAGCAGAAAGTTTCACAGTACATTGCTTCTTGGGCAGTAAAGAATGCAGGAGATCCTGCAGGCGAAGTTACTCCTGAAAAAGTAACAAACATCTGCACAACACTCGGCGTTGAGCCTGCTGCTGTTCTTGCTCAGTATAAAGAAGACTATGCAGAGCAGCTTGCTGATCCCGAAAATAACCCCTTAATTGCTCCTGTTGAAACAGTTGCTGATTTACTCGGTGTAGAACCCTATCCCACAGAGCCCGAGCCCACAACTGAACCCGAGCCCGAACCCACAACAGAGCCCGAACCCACAACAGAGCCCGAGCCTGTATTCCTTTACGGTGACGTTGATATGGATGGTATCATCTCAATTCAGGATGCTACAGCTATTCAGAAAATGGGTCTTGGCATTGTTGATATTGATGAAGATGCAACAGAAGAAGAACTTGAAGCAGTTTACCTTGCATACGCTCTTGCTGACGTAAACGGTGACGGTAGAGTTTCAATCCTCGACGTTACATACGTTCAGAAGTATATCGTTGGCGGCTATAACAACACCGGCAGAGTTGGCAATGTTGTTGAAGCAGTTGGCTGATTAAAACAATAACATAAAAAGCTGATAAAAGCCTCACTTCGGTGGGGCTTTTGTTTTGCACTGATTAGAGAGAAATGATGTTTTATTTCAAAATGCGACTTTCCTCTGTACATTACCGACTGTATTGTGTTATAATAATAAAATAAAACATCAACTGTTTTTGAGGTTACTAAAAGAGGGGATGAGCGGACTTGATTATTCACGATATTTCACGGGACACTATTAATACTCCCGTATTTGACGGCGACCCCGAAACAAGGGCGGAAAGAATAAAGAGCATTGATAACGGAGACGGATATAATCTTACCAAAATTTCAATGTCTGTTCATTCAGGAACTCATATTGACGCTCCTCTCCATTTTTGCGATGACGGAAGCTCAATTGACAACATAAGGCTGAACACTTTTTTCGGTAAATGCACAGTCATTTCTGTCAGCGGTATCCTTACGGGTGAAGATATGGAGCGCCTGTTGCCGTACTGCAAAAGGCGTGTGCTGTTTCACGGCGAAGGCAAAACCTTTATTTCTCATTCAGCCGCAATCGTGCTTGCCGAAAGCAGGGTTGTGCTTGTCGGAACTGACGCCCCTTCGATTGCTCCGTCGTTTGATGAAGAAAGAACGCATCGTGAACTTGCCAGAGCAGGGATTGCAATTCTTGAAAACCTCAATCTTTCTGCAATTGAAGACGGCGAGTATGATTTGTGTGCATTTCCAATAAAGCTCGGAGGACTTGAGGCTGCTCCGTGCAGAGCAATAATTCTTGAACAAGAGAAAGGACTTAATTGATTTATTATGATTAAAATTGCTGTTTTTGACCTTGACGGTACACTTGTAAATTCACTGACCGACCTTGCACAGAGCGTTAATAAAGGACTTAAGAAGGCAGGTCTTGAAGAAAAGCCTGTTGAAAATTACAACCACTATGTTGGCAGCGGCAGAGAAAATATGATTAAGCGTGCAATGGGCAGCTTTGCTGAAAATGAAGAAAAGCTCAGTATTGTACGTGAAACATTCAACAGCGAGTACAAAATCCATTGTAACGACAACACCTGCTCATATAACGGCTGTGCCGAATTGCTTAAAAAGCTTGATGAAAAGGGCATAAAAACCGCCGTACTTTCAAACAAGCCCGATGAATTTGTCGGCAGAATTCTAAAAAAGGTTTATCCTGAACATACTTTTGCAGAGGCTTGGGGCAAAAAGCCCGAGTACAAAATCAAGCCTGACGGCGAGGCACTGCTTGCTATTCTTGAAAAGCACGGTATTACTAAAGAAGAATGTATTTATATAGGTGACAGTGACGTTGACGTTTACACTGCGCAAAATTCCGGAGTAAAAATGGCAGGTGTAGAATGGGGCTTCAGAGGCAGAGATGAGCTTTTAAGCACCGGAGCACCCTTTGTTGCCGCTACTCCCGAAGAACTTTTTGATTACATTATCGGTTGCAATGAATAAGGTAAATTATCAGAAATTACTTGACGGAATCATTGAGGAAAATTCAAAGAACGGAGTTGTGCCAAAGCTTCTGCTTCACGCCTGTTGTGCACCGTGTTCAAGCTATTGCCTTGAATACCTTTCGGATTTTTTTGAGATTACAGTTTTCTATTTCAATCCCAATATTTCTTTAAAAGAAGAATATGAGTATAGATTGAACGAAGAAAAAAGGCTTATTTCTTTAATGGAATTTAAAAATCCTGTTAATATTGTCAGCGGCGAATATAACCCCAATGATTTTTACACCGCTGTAAAGGGGCTTGAAAAAGAGCCTGAGGGTGGAAAACGCTGTGAAAAGTGTTTCAGATTACGACTTGAAGCCTCGGCTAAAGAAGCTGTAAAGCTCGGCTGTGACTATTTTGCGACAACGCTCACAATAAGTCCGCTGAAAAATGCTCAGCTTATCAATACAATCGGTGGAGAAACAGGGCAGAAGTACGGTGTAAAGTGGCTGTTCAGCGACTTCAAGAAGAAAGAGGGTTATAAACGCTCAATAATTCTTTCAAAGAAATATGAACTTTACAGGCAGAACTATTGCGGCTGTATTTTCAGCAAACAAATATCGGACAATCAAATAGATTAAGTAAAAGGCTGCGGAGTTTTGTGCTCCGCAGCCTTTAGTAATATTTATTTTCCGATTAATTGTTTACAAGGTATTCCTGAATAAGTGTTGAATCCAGAACATTAACAACGCCGTCACCGTTTAAGTCTGCATATTCTTCAAAGCCTTCGGGAACAGTGATAATCTCGGCTGAATATTTCTGAATATATGTGCAGTCTGTAACATTAACTGTTCCGTCACGGTTTACGTCAAATTTATCATACGAAACACTTTCAAGTGACCATACCTGAGTTCCGTAGAACGGATTAGCCGTACCGATTGTAAGTCCCGAGTCGGTAACAGCAAAGACACGGCAACCGTGATTGTACGGGTCGCCAAAGCCGTTTGTAGTAACGGTTTCAACATTGCTGTCCTCGTCGATTATGTAAAGGTCAAAACCTCTTTCAGCACTGCTCATATATGCACCGCAGAGGACAAATGAACTTATGCTTTCAAGCATTTCTTTTGAAATAATTTCGCAGTATGCGTCCTTTACAATTGAGGGCAATTCGGGATAAAGAGCCTGCAATTGATTGAAGATTTCAGTGTATTTATCAAGGAATTCCTGACTAACATTATCATCAATCATATTTTTGAGCTCGTCAAGTTTGGCATTTATATCAATAGCCTTGCTGATTTCCTGCATATCAATATTTTCAATTGAATTTTCATCGTTGCCAAGTTTAACAACACTCTTTTTCTGCTCACTTGTCAGACTGCTGTTAAGGTCTGATGCAGTAATTACTTCTGTAGGAGTTTCTTTTTTGCTTTCCATTATGTTAATAAGCTCCTGAAGATATGCAAGCTGGCTTTCCCATTCTTCGGGGGTCATTTCGAGCAAATCGCCGTTAGTAAACTGACCAATCGGCTCAAGCAGACTGCTTGTGTCGAATGTGCCTACATACAGCTTGCCATCATAAACCTGCATTCTCCAGATATACTGGTTTTCATTTCTGCCAAATCCTGAGCCGTAGCCTGAAAGGCTTCCTTCGGGGAACATTTCGTCAGTGTCACCCACAACAAGCTCGATGTTCTCGTCTTTGTCCATACGGTAAAGGTTTACTGATTGTTTTAAATTTGCGTTAATGAAGTTGCAGTTTTTCTTGAACATAATGTCCTCAATGGCAATTTCTTCATCGTTGTATTCGCCAATGTAGAGGTAGTCGCCATACACCATAAGCGTAGCAGCACCTGCTCTTGTTCTTTCGGGGTCAATACCGAAGGTGTATTTTGAGCCGTACTGTTCTGTATCGCCGACAACAGAAGTCCAGTTCCACTTGCCGCTTTCGTCAACGTCTGCACGTACAATCGCAAATGACTGCATTGAGTTATCGTCAGGCTTGTTATCGGGAGTACCTGTGCAGATTGAAACGTAAAGTGAATTGTTAAACACAGCCATTTCCCAGATAGAGCCGCCGTAGATGCTGTCCGTATAGTGGAACGCAGGGTAGTTGAACAAATCTTCCATATTTGCAACTACTTCATATGAATCCTTATCGGAAGGATTGTCAGTTGCACAGATATATGCGCCGTCAAGACCCACAAGGCTTACAATAAGCTTATCGTTGAAAACGCACATACCTCTTACGCTCACGCTGATTTTCTGCCAGAAGCCCTGTATATATTCCTCCTGAGTAACGCTCTGGTAAACACAGGCAGTTTCGTCTGTTTCGGGATTGAGCTGATAAATGCTCGGAATACCGTTTACAGCTCCGCAGAAGTAGAGCATACCCTTGTACTCAATAGCATTTCTGAAAAGAACATTTGTGCCGGTTGTCGCCTTTGAAAGCAGAAGCTTGACTTCACCTGTCTTAACATTCAGCTTGATTAAAATACCTTTCGGGTCACCGTCGTCCTCTTCTGAAACGAAGAAGTGACCGTTGAACATAGCTTTAAGCGTTGCTTCCATTACGTCCTCGTCAAACTTATCTCCGAGTGCGCTTTTCATAAGAGAAAGCGTGCTTGTCATAGCATTAGCGCAGGTGCCTATGTACACATAATCGCCGTAGCCGATTGCTGACCACGAGTAGCTCTGAGCACGGTCGCCAACACCGTTTTCACCGATTTGATCGGTTACTGTGCCGTTGCCTGCATAGTCAACAATACCGTCAGCTGTTTTAACTCCCTTGTCAGCGTGAGAAAGCTTAGTTGCTATGTAGCCGCCGTCCTCGGAGATGAATGTTGCACCGCTTGTTTCAGCGGCATTTGCACTGAACATCGATACTGCACTTGTCATAAGAAGTGAAAAGCACAGAATTATCGGTAGAATTCTTCTCTTCATCATTTTGTCTCCTTTACTTTTACATAAATAACAGTAAAATACTAAAATATGGCAATATATTCTAAATATTACCAGATTATATATAATTATAATATATTACATCTCTAAAATCAATAGATAAAATATCCTAAATATTTCTTTATTCGAGTATGAAAATTAGCTTTAATTGTTATATAAAAAATAAGACAATATTAATTGATTATAGAATTACAACTGGTCTGATTGTCAATAATAATTTATTGTAAATCGATAAATTATTATTGACAATCAAGTTGTTTAATGATATGATGAATACAAAGGAAAATATTGGGAGGTTTTAATATGACTCAGAAATCCTTATCAAATCGTATGAAGCTTATTATTGTATTGCTCGGACTCTGCGGTGTTGCGCTGTTCGGTATAGCAGTCCCCGTAATCGGACTTGACTTGGTTGATTCATACCCTGAATTCTCATACTGCTTTCTGCCGTGGCTGATTTTCATACTGATTATGGCAGTGCCGTGCTACGCCGTACTTGTATCAGGCTGGAAAATTGCTACAAGCATCGGCAAGGATAATTCTTTTACAGAACAAAACTCAAAACGTCTTAAAAATGTATCTGTACTTTCGCTTGCAACATCAATTTATCTGTTTGTCGGAGCAACGGTATTCCTGCTTTTGTCAATGTGCCACTTCTCAATGTTCCTTGGTGCTTGCCTTGTATCGTTTGTCGGCATTGCAATTTCGGTTGCGTCAGCCGTGCTTTCATATCTCGTAAAAAAAGCCGCCGCTTTGCAGGAACAAAGCGATTTGACAATATGAGGTGATAGTGTATGGAAGGACAGATTATTTTTAACATTGACGTAATGCTTGCAAAACGCAAAATGAGCGTTACCGAGCTTTCAAACCGTGTGGGAATCACACTTGCAAACATTTCAATTCTGAAAAACGGCAAGGCAAAGGCTGTAAAAATCAGCACACTTTTAAAGCTCTGCGAAGCCCTTGACTGCCAGCCGGGAGATTTGCTCGAATACCGAAAAGGTGAGTAAAATGAAAAAAACAGTATTAATTTGTAAATGTATTGTTTTGTTATTTTCTGCTTTGCTTATTTTTAGCTTTTGCGGTTGTAATTTGTTGAATAACATAATAGCTGAATTAGCTACAACTGAAGTACCCGAAGAAAACTTGACAATAACAGCTGGCAGAGGCTGTCAATCTTACAAGTATTCAGAAAAAGCAAAAATCATCAGCGATACTTATATTAGTGGTTTTAGTATTTTGGTTAATGAAGAAGATTATTCTTGGGATACGTTACTAATGGGCAAGCTTGAAAAATTTGCTCATTATGAAGATTATTTAGTAATGATTTTTGATGGCAAATATTATTCATTTGATCTTGAAAACTATTCTGTTCCAAAAAGTGAAGATGATTTGCAGTACGATTTTGAAGAATATAGCGAAGATGAGTTTAAAGAAAAATTCCCGCAATATGAATCTTTTGAATGGCGAGAATAAAGATAAGGTCAGTATGAATAGGAGAAAATATGAAGAAGTTATTGCTAATTATGTTTTCTGTTATTTTTCTTTTTGGATGTACTCCTTATAGCCCAAGTTACTATCCGGAAGAAGATTTGATAGTTTACCCTATGAGAAATGCTATATATTATGAATATCAAAAAAAAGTTGCAATTCAAATCAGATATTCTTCTAATAAAACCGATTCATTATCATTAAGAATAAGTGATACAAGTGATGGTTGGATAAGCGGATTCGGTTCATACTCAATACTAGACGGTAAGTTTAAAAAAGTCGGATGGTATGATGATAACTTATTTATACTTATGGATGAAATATACTATTCGTTTGATATAGATAAATATGAGGTGCCAAAGCTTAACGACGAAGGTAATTCCCGAGAGCCTGTCTATGAGCTGAAAGAATATAGCCAAACTGAATTTATAAAAGCTTATCCTGATTATAATTCATTTGATTGGTATGGACATTAGAAATGCAAAGGATTTGTATTTCTAAACCGGAGGGCATACTATGACTAAAAAATCACGCAAGATCCTGCTGACTATATCACTGATAATTATACTGATAGGTGAAATTGTATTTTTCTTCGTAATTTTGCCAAATGGCTGTGATTCAGTACTCGACTTTATGTTTGGTGCAAAGTACGATAAAACCGATGATTCTCTGAATTTATACGGCAGGGATTTCGGCAGATTTGAGTATTCAAACAAAATTCAGATTCACATAGGCTTTGATGAATATGATAAGGTGATCCTCTGCGACAGTACAGAGCTTACCGCTGATGACGAATTTTTCGATGAGGGATATACAATCTTGACAGGTGACATCACAAAGTATGCATGGAATGATTATAAGCTTTATATTTATCTTGACGGAATTTTTTATGAGTTTGACTTAAACGCTTACGAGCCGCCTGCACTTGACGAAAACGGAAACCTTCGCTATAAACCGAATGAATATACAAAGGAAGAATTTGAAAACGCTTTTCCCGATAACAGACACGACTGGGACTGGTACTCAGGTCAATAAATGAGGTGAAAGCAATGAAGAAAATAATATGTTTGTTGCTGTGTGTATTGTCAATAATCTTCTGTTCTGCGTGCAGCTTAAGCGGCAATGCAAAAAGAATCTCTGTAGAAGAAACCGAAGAACATTTTAATAAATATGTTGAGGACATAAAGATTTGCATTTCAAATCTGGGAGTTACCGAGATAGAAAAAATTAATGCCAATTACAATTTCGCTGAATTTTCAGACGGCAGCGGTAATATTAGTTTGAATATTAATGATGATGTAACATTAGACATTGATTTGTATAATGACAGGTCAAATCCGTTTGGTAAAGATTACGAATTAGGAATTGAAAAATACAGAATATGCTATAATCATACTTTTTCAAATCAGGCAGACTTTCTTAACGTAGACAACGTATCACTAAAAATAATATCAGTCGCTTTATCAGACGCTATCGGTGAAACAGTTACTGAAAATGAAATTCAAGAGTTTCTTCTGGATTGCAAAAAGCAAATCAGTATTCCTTATTATGACCTTGATGTTTCAAAAAAAGAAATCGTAAAATTTTCGTCAGAATATAAAAACGAAGATTTTGATTATCATCTTAATTATACAGCGGCAGGAAATAACAGATATTATGAAGCTATAGTATTCGGTGGAAATGAAAGCTGCACAAATTTAGATTAAAATTGAGGCGTGAATATGAAACAGACCATATTATTTTTCACTTCTTTATTGTTGATTATTTCAGTCTGCGGGTGTGGAATACATAATGAAGAAGCCGAGCAATATTCCGAAATCTGCAGAAGAATGAAAATGAAGTTACCGCCCTGCGTTGTCATCGAAGAATATGAGGATACACACGGCGGTTTTCTCGGTGACGGCACACTTACGGCAACAGTCAGATTCGGAGATGATGAAGAATGTGAAGAATTTAAAGAAAAAATTAAGGAAACATGGGCAATGCCGCCCTTTGCAAATACTCTGCTCAGTAATGCGTTGAAATACTATTTTGAGCCGCTGGAAATGAAATTTCCGCAAGAGAATTATTACTATTATTACCTGAACCGTTACACAAACAATCCCGAATCAATGGATGATTATACTCAGAATTTTACACTCGCAACCTATATTGAGGATAAAAATGAGCTATATATTTATGTAAGCGATATGTAAAAATTCGAGTGCCTCGACACGCAATTCGAATAGAAAGGTTTATATTATCAAATCTTCTTTGCCAAGCAAATCTGAGCAGTTTTCTATAAAGTAAAAAGCAGTCACAAGCTTTGTGTTCGTGACTGCTTTAGTATTTTGTGATATTTACGTTGCGGCGAACTGACTGTTGTAAAGCGTGCTGTAAAATCCGCCCTTTTTGAGCAACTCCTCGTGATTGCCCTGCTCAATAATGTTGCCGTCCTTCATAACAAGAATAACGTCGCTTTCCTTGATTGTCGAGAGTCGGTGTGCAACGACAAAGCTTGTTTTGCCCTTCATCATCTTTGCAAAAGCTTTCTGAACTCTGATTTCAGTCAGCGTATCTATTGATGAAGTTGCTTCGTCAAGAATAAGAATTGCAGGATTTGTAAGCATCGCCCTTGCTATGCACAAAAGCTGTTTTTGTCCCTGGCTTAAGTTACCGCCGCCCTCGCTGATAACAGTGTTGTAGCCGTCGGGCATACGCCTGATAAAGCTGTGCGCATAAGCGGCTTTTGCGGCAGAAATTATTTCTTCATCAGTTGCGTTTTCGTTGCCGTATCGCAGATTTTCCATAATCGTACCGCAGAAAAGCCAGCTGTCCTGCAAGACCATTCCGAACTGCCTGCGCAAATTGTCCCTTGACAGGCTCTTGATGTCAACTCCGTCAATGCTGATTTTTCCGCTGTCAGTTTCGTAGAAACGCATAAGCAGATTAATAAAGGTAGTTTTTCCGCAGCTTGTAGGACCGACAATCGCAACCTTACTACCGCTTTTTACGTCAAGCGAAAAATTCTTTATAAGCGGCTTTTCCTTTGTATATGAAAAGCTGACGTTTTCAATCTTTACATTGCCCTTACATTCGCTTATCCTCGGTGACTCGGGAGAGTCGGGTACTTCGTTTTCGGCTTCAAGTACGTCAAAAACACGTCCTGCGGCGGCAATCGCCGTTTGCAGTTGGGTGAGAACTCCTGTAACCTCGTTAAACGGCTTTGTATACTGGTTAGCATAGGTGAGGAAACACGAAAGCTGACCGACTGACAGCGAGCCTGAAATAGCAGTAAGCGCACCGAAAATTCCGACAGCGGCATATACCATAGCATTTACAAAACGAGTGCTCGGATTTGCGAGTGCACCTGCAAACTGTGCCTTGAATCCAACGTCATAAAGCTTTGTATTCAGCTTTTCAAAATCTTCAATTGCCCTGTTTTCATACGAAAAAGCCTTGACTATTCTCTGATTGCCGACGTGCTCCTCAACGTATGACGAGATTTCACCCTGCAAAAGCTGTTGTTCGCTGAAACGCTTGTGCGACAGCTTGCCGATAAAAGCCGCTACAAACAGCGACAGTGGAGTGAGAACTACAACAGCAAGCGCAATTCTCCAGTCAATCATCAGCATAAAAATCAACGTGCCGACAATCGTAACAATGCCCGAAAAGAGCTGTAAAAACATCTGCGTAAGTCCGTCGCCGACAGCGTCAACGTCGTTGATTACACGGCTGATTAAGTCGCCGTGCGGGTTGCTGTCAATGTAGGAGAGGGGAACGCTGTTGAATTTATCGAAAATCTCTCTGCGCAAATCTCGTACCGTCTTGTAGCTGATAATGTTTGTAAAGTAGTTCATAATCCATTGAAAAACCGTCACTCCGACGATACCGATTGCAATATAAATCAGAATTTGCAGGATATTTTCAAAGTTTACCTTGCCAGCGTCAATGATATTGTCAACAGCCTGTCCCGTAAGCACGGGAATGTAGAGCGTGAGCGAAACGCTGATTACTGCGCTCAATAGCGCAAGTAAAAGGTAGCCGTAATACGGCTTTATTTTTTTGAGAATTTTTGAAACGACCGACTTGTTTTTCATCACTTCGCCTCCGTTTCTTTTAGCTGTGAAAGGCAGATTTCACGGTAGGTTTCACAATTTTCAAACAGCTCATCGTGAGTGCCTTTTCCAACAAGTCTGCCGTCGTCAAGCACGAGAATGAGGTCTGCATTTTTAATTGTCGAGCATCGCTGAGTTACTATTATTACCGTCATATCACTTGTACTCTGCTTAAGTGCTTTTCTTAAAGCCGCATCTGTTGCAAAGTCGAGAGCTGAAAAGCTGTCGTCAAGAATAAGCAGTTCGGGATTTCCGACAATCGCCCTTGCAATGCACAGCCTTTGCCGCTGACCGCCGCTGAAGTTCTTGCCGCCCTGTTCAACGTGGCTGTCAAGTCCTTTTTCAAGCTTTGACACAAATTCGTAAGCCTGAGCAGTTTTCAGCGCAGAAATAATATCTTCGTCAGTTGCGTCTTTGTTCTGCCACTTCATATTTTCCCTTATCGTGCCGCTGAAAAGAATCGACTGTTGCGGCACAATACCGATTTGTGAGCGCAGTTGAACAAACGGATAGTACTTTACATTCACTCCGTCAACGCTGACACTTCCGCTTTTTACATCATAGTAGCGTGGAATAAGGTTAATAAGCGTACTTTTTCCGCATCCGGTACCGCCGATTATTCCGACGGTCTGACCACGCATAATTTCAAAGCTGATGTCGCTTAGTTCGTCATCACCGTCACCGTAGGTAAACGTCACGCCGTCAAATTCAATCTTCGGTGTTGAATTACTCTTGCTTACACTGATTTCATCGTGATTTTTTTCAACAACGCTCGGTTGTGTTTCGAAAACTTCATTAATTCTCTGTGCACTTGCACTTGCCTTTGTCAGCAGAATCACAAGGTTTGCAACAACAATCATAGCAAGCAGAATCTGCGTCATATAGTTGATAAGCGCAATAATGTCGCCTGGGAGCATACCCGTGCCGTTGTTTACGTTGATTGCGCCGAACCAGATAATTGCGATAATTGCTATGTCTGTTACGGCATAGGTAACAGGGCTAAGCAGTGCAGAAAGACGGCTTACTCTGATAGAAGTTTTTGCAAGCTCCTCTGTTGCACTGTCAATGCGTTCCTCCTCGCTTTTCTGCTTTGAAAACGCACGGATAACACGGTTACCCGAAAGATTTTCACGGGAAATAAGTCCGATTCTGTCGAGCTTTTTCTGAATAGCCGAGTAAATCGGGATACTCCTTGTCATAACAAGATAGAGCGTAATTCCGATAAGCACGGCGGCTATGAAGAATATAATTGACATTTGCAGGTTGATTGTCATTGACATAATCAGCGCACCAATTACTATAAACGGCGCACGTGTGAGCAGTCGGATTCCCATAGCAACGCTCTGCTGAACCTGATTTACATCGTTTGTGATTCGTGTAATAAGCGAGGGAGTGCCAAGCTTGTCAAGTTCAGCGTGGGAGAGTGAGTTGATATGCGAGAAAAGCTCTCTGCGGATTTTTGTTCCCACACCCTGAGAAGCCTTTGATGCAAGGTACTGACACACAAGCGCGCTCAGAAGTCCGACAACGCCGAGCAGAACCATAACACCGCCCATTTTCAGCACATAGCCGCCGTCGCCGTTTTTAACTCCGACGTCAATGATATTAGCCATAACAAGCGGCACAAACAGCTCTAGTATAGCCTCAAACAGTTTGCAAAGCGGCCCGATAATACATTCTTTTTTGTAGTCCTTTAAAAATCTCCGCAATTTAAACATACTAAACCCTTAAATATCTAATATAATAATCTGTAATCACACGAAGTTCGTGTATGCATAACTGTATTTATTTTACACCAAATTTGTTAAATCATCAACTGTTTTAATCCTTTATTAAAAATTAATAAAACCCTCACAAAGCACATACTTTGTGAGGGTTAATGCTAAATAAATACTATTATTTAATAAGGCTTGTGCCGTCCATTTCTTCGGGCTGGGGAAGTCCTAAAATCTGAAGCATTGTCGGAGCAATATCAGCAAGTCTGCCGCCGTCCTTAAGCTCGCAATCGTAACCGATTACGCAGAACGGAACGGGATTAGTGGTGTGAGCAGTGAACGGCTCGCCGTCCTCGTCAACCATTTTGTCAGCATTGCCGTGATCTGCTGTGATAAGAGCAACGCCGCCCATTTCCTTAATAGCGTCAACAACTCTGCCTACGCATTCATCAACTGCTTCAACAGCCTTGACAGCCGCTTCAAATACACCTGTGTGACCTACCATATCGCAGTTTGCAAAGTTGAGGATAATCATATCGTACTTGCCGCTCTTAATAGCAGGAACAAGCTTGTCTGTAACCTCATATGCGCTCATTTCGGGCTGGAGGTCGTAGGTAGCAACCGAGGGAGATTTTACAAGTATTCTGTCCTCACCGGGGTACTGCTTTTCAACACCGCCATTGAAGAAGAATGTTACGTGAGCGTACTTCTCTGTTTCGGCAATTCTGAGCTGTGCCATACCCTTGTCGGAAATGTACTCGCCGAGTGTGTTTGTGAGAACCTGTGGCTTGAATGCAACGTCAACATTCGGCATAGTAGCGTCATACTGCGTCATACAAACAAAGCTAACAGGGAAGAAGCCTTTCTTTCTCTCAAAGCCGTCAAAGTCAGGGTCAACAAGAGTTCTTGTAATCTCTCTTGCTCTGTCAGGGCGGAAGTTGAAGAAGATTACGCTGTCGTTCGGCTGAATTGTTGCACCGCCCTTAACAACGGAGGGAACAACAAATTCATCTGTAACGTCCTCTTTGTAGGAGTTCTTAACAGCGCAAACGGGACATTCAGCCTCAACGCCTTCACCGTAAACCATAGCGGCATATGCCTTTTCAACACGCTCCCAGCGGTTATCACGGTCCATAGCGTAATATCTGCCCATAACGGTAGCAATTTTACCTACGCCGATTTCCTCGGTCTTGTCAACGCAAGCCTGAACAAAGTCAGCTGCACTTGACGGAGGAACGTCACGTCCGTCGAGAAAAGCGTGAATGTAAACTTTTTCAAGACCTTTTTTCTTAGCAAGCTCCAAAATACCGTAAAGGTGAGTGTTGTGGCTGTGAACGCCGCCGTCTGAGAGAAGTCCCATAAGGTGGAGAGCCGTGCCGTTTTCAAGAGCCTTGTCCATTGCGGCAACAATAGACTCGTTGTCCTTGAGCTTGTCCTCGTTTATAGTCTTTGTGATTCTTGTAAGCTCCTGATAAACGATTCTGCCTGCACCAATGTTGGTGTGTCCAACCTCGGAGTTGCCCATCTGACCGTCGGGAAGACCAACGTCCATACCCGATGCGCCAATCTGAGTAACAGGATTTTCAGCAAAAAGCTTATCAATATTCGGTTTCTTAGCAGCCTTGATAGCGTTGCCGCTTTCGGGTGCAATTCCGAAACCGTCAAGAATCATAAGAATCAAAGGTTTTTTCATAAAGCAAAATCCTTTCGTGTGCTCAAAAATTACTTGCTTGCAGCTTTAACGATTGCAGCAAACTTCTCTGCAACGAGTGATGCGCCGCCGATAAGACCGCCGTCAACGTTAGTCTTAGAAAGGAGTTCGTCAGCGTTGCCGTCGTTCATTGAACCGCCGTACTGAATTGTAACAGCCTGAGCAACCTCTTCGCTGTAAAGCTTTGCAAGAGTAGCACGGATAAATGCGCAAACCTCTTCAGCCTGCTCTGCTGTAGCAGTCTTGCCTGTGCCGATAGCCCATACAGGCTCATAAGCGATAACTGTTTTCTTAACATCCTCTGCTGAAACGTCAAAGAGGTCAAGCTTAATCTGTCTTGCAATAACTTCCTCTGTGATGTCGCACTCACGCTCCCAGAGAAGCTCGCCAACGCAAACGATGGGCTTTAAGCCTGCTGCAAGAGCAGCCTTTGTTCTCTTGTTAACGGTTTCGTCTGTTTCACCGAAGTACTGTCTTCTTTCAGAGTGACCGAGAACTACATATTCAACGCCCATTTCCTTGAGCATACCTGTTGAGATTTCGCCTGTGAAAGCACCGCTTTCTGCCCAGTGGCAGTTTTCAGCACCGATTTTTACGTTTGTGCCCTTTGTAACCTCAAGAGCAACGCTTAAATCAACGTAGGGAACGCAAGCAATAACTTCGCAGTCAGCGTCCTTAACAGCGGGAATAATTGCTGTGAGAAGCTCTTTAGCCTCCGAAGGAGTTTTGTTCATTTTCCAGTTTCCGGCAATAATTGCCTTTCTCTTAGTCTTATCCATTTCTATCAACCTTTCATAAAAAATTCGGAATATAGATTATATGGGCGAGAGGTCCCGCCCATAAATTAAATCGGTTTAATTATTTGTCAGCGATTACTGCGATACCGGGAAGAGTCTTACCCTCGAGGTATTCAAGAGATGCGCCGCCGCCTGTTGAGATGTGGCTCATCTTGTCAGCAAAGCCGAGCTGAATAACAGCAGCTGCGCTGTCGCCGCCGCCGATGATTGTAGTAGCGTCAGTATCAGCAAGAGCCTTTGCTACAGCGATTGTACCCTTTGCAAGTGTGGGGTTCTCAAATACGCCCATAGGACCGTTCCATACAACAGTCTTTGCACTCTTAACAGCTTCTGCAAAGAGTTCCTGAGTTTTAACGCCGATGTCAAGACCTTCCATATCAGCAGGAATACTGTCAGCGTCAACAACCTCAACGTCGATAGGTCCGTCGATAGGATCGGGGAAGCCTGCAGCAATTGTTGTGTCGATGGGGAGAAGGAGCTTCTTGCCGAGCTTTTCAGCCTTTTCCATCATTTCCTTGCAGTAGTCAATCTTAGAATCGTCAACGAGTGAAAGACCGACTTCTTTGCCCTGAGCCTTTAAGAATGTGTAAGCCATACCGCCGCCGATGATGAGTGTGTCGCACTTCTCGAGGAGATTTGAAATTACGTTGAGCTTGTCAGCAACCTTTGCACCGCCGAGGATAGCAACGAACGGACGAACAGGGTTTTCAACGGCATTTCCGAGGTAGTCGATTTCTTTCTGCATAAGGTAGCCAACAGCTGTGTCCTTGATGTGGTCAGTAACGCCTGCTGTTGAGCAGTGAGCACGGTGAGCAGAACCGAAAGCGTCCATAACAAATACGTCAGCAAGTGAAGCAAGCTCACTTGAGAACGGCTCAAGATTCTTGGTTTCTTCTTTTCTGAAACGAGTATTCTGAAGAAGTACAACGTCGCCGTCGTTCATTTCGGCAACAGCCTTCTTAGCGTTTTCGCCGACAACCTCGTCATCGTTAGCAAAAACAACTTCCTTGCCAAGAAGCTCGGAAAGTCTTACAGCAACGGGAGCGAGAGAGAATTTCTCTTCGGGACCGTTCTTGGGTTTGCCGAGGTGTGAGCAAAGAATAACCTTACCGCCGTCAGCGATAAGCTTTTTAATTGTGGGAAGAGCGGCTGTGATTCTGTTGTCGTTTGTGATAACGCCGTCCTTGAGAGGTACGTTGAAGTCGCAGCGGACAAGAACCTTTTTGCCTTTTACATTGAGGTCATCAACGGTAACTTTGTTGAGTTTCATTGAAATACATTCCTTTCGTGTTAGAAGAATATTGTAAAAATTTAGTATTTTCACAGTCAAGAATATTATATATCAAAATACGTATTTTATCAATAGAAAAGATAAAAAAAGTTTGACTGACAAAATTTGGAATTATTGTTCTGAAAAAGAAAAATAAGTTATAAAAATTATCTGTTGTTAATTTCCGACCATTTGTGATTGTGAAGCTCACCTTTGTTTAAAAGCTCGGGATAATCCCACTGCCTTAAAACCTCATAAGCCGCAATTGCAACGGAATTTGAAAGATTAAGGCTTCTTGCCTCGTCAATCATCGGAATACGCAGTGTGCTGTCGGGATGCTGTAATAACAGCTCCTCAGGCAGTCCTTTAGTTTCCTTGCCGAAAAGAAGATAGCAGTTATCGGGATATTCAACGTCGCTGTGGCGGTGCGTGCCTTTAGTTGAAAAGAAAAAGTAATTGCCGCCCTTTGTTTTTTCAAAAAAATCGTCAATGCTGTCATAATATGTAATGTCCAGAAGGTGCCAGTAGTCAAGCCCTGCACGTTTCAGCTTTCTGTCGTCAACGGTAAATCCCATCGGCTTAACAAGGTGAAGCGTTGCCCCTGTTGCGGCGCAGGTGCGTGCAATGTTGCCCGTATTCTGCGGAATTTCAGGCTCAACAAGCACAAGATTGAGTTTTGCCAAAAGTTATCACTCCTGTTTTTTTAAAATCGGTTTTAATATATTTTAAAACGTAAACAATAATATTGCAAGTATAAACTTGCATATAAAAAACGGAGGTGTGTTTTGTGAGTTCAAACTCAATGATGAATGTGGTAAAGGGAGCGGCAATCGGACTTGCGGCAGGAATGGCGGTAGGAGTCATCGGCAAAAACGCAGTTGACAACAATCCAAAGCTGAAAAAGAAAGCCAACAAGGCAATGAGAACCGTAGAGTCGATTATGGACACGGCTCAGTATATGTTTAAGTAAGAGATAAGACAAAAATGCTGACGGAAAACCTGAAATTTCCGTCAGCATACCAATAATTATTCTGTTAATGTAATTGGTTTATTTGTCTTTTGCCTTTTCTTACCTCTAATAATCAAAACAATTAGAATTGAAATAAAGATAGTATCAATTATCAGAGCTATTAATAAATATTTTTGGTAAATAGCAAGCGTTGCTTCTTTTTCTGCTTTGTCTTGCAATTTGGTAATAATATATTCATAAGCTTCGGGAATATAATTTACTTCCATAATATTATATTCATCAGAATATTGGAGTATTTTAATTTGAGCTAAATCATGCTCAAACTGAACCGTGCTTAAATCAAATGATAATGTATCGCTTAATCCGTTTTCATAATCAAAATTTAAGTCAATGCAAAATTCACACAATGCTACATACTTTTCAATTACATCATTATAATATTCATTTAAGCTATTTATTTCATCTTCAAAGTTGATTTCTTTTTCGGATTCACTCTGAACATATTCCTCTCCAAGCTCAAGATTTAAACATAATTCATAAAAGTCAAAACACGTTTCAATAACGTCAGTATGTTCATTTAAATATAAAATATTTTCTTTAGCATAGTCTTTAAGATTACCTGTTTTTTCTATTGCTTTATCAATACCTTCTTTATTTGTATAATCAACAAGGCTTTGTATTTTTTCGCATTCATCTTCAAACACTTTTATTTTATTTGATGCTTCTTTAAAATCAGATAGTTCTGTATTATTTGGTGATTCAGGTAATAATGATTTGTTATTATGATTTATGTATATAAATTCTCCGCAAAACATACCGAAAATAATCAAAACTATTAGAAAAAATACTTTAATTTTCATTTATTAACTCCAAATATGTTCAGTCCTGTTTGAGAATATACTTTTTAGCATGGTCACTTCCGTATTTATCATCCATAAGAACACCATTGATATATAAAAATGGACATCCATATATTGTATCAGAAAAGTCGCCGTTGTCTTGTATATATGTATTATACAAATTATCAGACATAGTGATTTTTGATAAATTTTCACAATCGTGAATTGCAGCATCCTCTAAAGTAATTACGCTATCAGGAATTTCAATTGACTCAATTACATCGTTATCAGCAAAAGCATCTTTTCCTATGGTCGTTACTTTTGAACCTTCAATTTTATCCGGAATAATGATGTTTGTATCGGGACCTAAATAGCCTTTAATTATTCCTACATTGTTTTCAATGCTGTAGGAATAATCTTCAAGCTTTGTTGCTCCGCAACCCGTTATACAAACTGTTGTAAATACGATTGAAATTATCAATAGAATAATACTTCCTACAAATTTTTTGCTCATTGATTTTGATTTAAAATACATAATAATCCTTCTTTCTTTGATATTTTTATTGAGCATTTACATTATATCACTCTGAAACACAAAAAGCAAGACAAAATGTAGCACAAAATAAAATACTATATTCTATTACAATTATTATTAATGAAATAAATTGGAGATTTTATAGTTATGAGGAAATTCAAAATACCAAAGATACCCGAAACTACAAGTAAAAGCATACGCTTTCCGAATGACGTTATTGACGAGGTTGAAGCGGCTCTTGTGGGAACAGACTGTACTTTTTCTGCGTTCGTTGTTGAGGCGGTGCGTGTTGCGCTTGATAATCTAAAAGAGGAAGAAGAGCAACAATAGATTTTACCAGTTTTATATATAAAAAATATTGACAGACGAATATTTTAGTAGTATACTGTCCTCAATCATTCAACATATCACAATTTTGCTTTTATTTAAAAGGAGTAACATTATGGGCTGGCTTGTTTTTTGGCTGTTGGTTTGTGTTCTGATTATTGCTTATGCGTTTCGCAGGGGTGCTAATCATAATTACCGCTCCGGAAGCGGTTTGTTTAAGAGCAGTGAATACAATCTTGACGAAAAGGAAGAGTTTTCCGATAAGGAATATTACGACAAAGACGGTTTGATGAAATAAACTACTTTTGACTGCGCAAGCTATTTGTGCAGTCATTATTTTTAGCTTGACAAATACCCATATGGGGTATATTATATATTCGGTGATAAATATGGAAAATAATTGTTGTTGTACTCACAAAACAAAAAAACGTGATGCCGATGAATACAAAAAGCTGATTAACAGGCTCAGCAGGATTGAGGGGCAAATCAGGGGAATTAAAGGTATGGTCGAAAAGGACGCCTACTGCATTGACATTCTCATTCAGGTAGCGGCGGTCAATGCGGCGCTTAATTCATTCAACAAAGAACTGCTTGCAAATCATATCCGAACCTGCGTTGCAAATGATATAAGAGATGGAAAGGACGAAACTATTGACGAGCTTGTCAATACCTTGCAAAAACTTATGAAGTGAGATGATTAAATGAAGCAATATAATGTTACGGGAATGAGCTGTGCCGCCTGCAGTGCAAGGGTTGAAAAAGCTGTTTCAAAGCTTGACGGTGTAACATCCTGCTCTGTAAGTCTGCTGACAAATTCAATGGGCGTTGAGGGAGATGTAAGCCCCGAAGACGTTATAGCCGCTGTCGAAAGTGCAGGCTACGGTGCAACGCTCAAAGGTGTGGAAAGAAAATCTGACATTTCTGAAAATGCCGATAATCTCAAAGATACCGAAACTCCCGCACTGATGAAAAGACTGATAGCCTCATTTGTTTTCCTTGTTGTGCTTATGTACTTTTCAATGGGGCATATGATGTGGGGATTTCCTCTGCCGCAGTTTTTAGAGAACAACCACATCGCAATGGGACTTATTCAGCTTTTGCTGACGGCGGCTGTTATGGTGATAAACCAGAAGTTTTTCATAAGCGGTTTTAAGGCACTTTTCAACCGTGCACCTAATATGGATACGCTCGTTGCGCTCGGTTCATCAGCGGCGTTTGTCTACAGCACCTACGCTCTTTTTGCAATGACAAACGCTCAGCTTGTAGGCGATATGAACGGCGTTATGACGTATATGAACGAGCTTTATTTTGAGTCAGCAGCGATGATTTTGACGCTGATTACCGTCGGCAAAATGCTTGAAGCACGTTCAAAGGGCAAAACTACCGACGCACTCAAAAGCCTTATAAAGCTTGCACCGAAAACAGCGGTAATCCTTGTTGACGGCAAAGAAACGCAGGTTTCAGTTGATAAGGTGAAAAAAGGCGATATTTTTGTTGTTCGTCCCGGAGAGAGTATTCCAGTTGACGGAATAATTGTTGAGGGCAGCAGTGCGGTGAATGAATCTGCTCTGACGGGCGAGAGTATTCCTGTTGATAAGAGCAAGGGCGA
>JBJFHX010000177.1:20968-29974 GCA_051893995.1 Ruminococcus sp. | reverse complement strand
CGTCTATGTTGAGTGTGAGTTCCACGACACAAAGACAGGCTCGGATTGGATTCGTAATAATATTACAAATATCGGAGAAGCAATCTGCAAGGGACTTTGCTCTTACTTCGGCGTAACATACAAAGCGGCAACCTCTGATACTACAACAAAAAAGGTGCTTGATTCACAGGGCTACAAAAAAGGCCAGACATCCGACGGTGTGCTTGCGATTAAAGAATTGCTCCTGCTTGCTAAAACATTAAAAATCCACTCTCAGGGAGTGGATGAAAACGGCATATTCGGAGACGGCACGCTTAAGGCAGTTAACGGATTACTCAAGACGTGGGGTTACGCCGAAAATGGCATAGCAGGAGATAATTTTGTAAAACGCTTGACCGCTGAAATCAAGAAGAAAATTTAACAGAAAGGATTTTTATTATGACAAATTTTTTGGATTTTGCAAGACTTGAAGTAGACAAATATGTACGTGAACACCTTGACAAATCGGAAGCAACTCCCGATTTTGAGGTTTTTGTCGTTTGGTCGTGCAAAACTTTGCAGAACTATAAAGCTCTTATAAGTACAACCTTACCCGACGGTATGTATTACGAGCTGACTTTCAATGGCGACAAGTCTGAATTGTATTTTGACGCTTATAAAAAGTTTGAGAACAAGAAAATTTGTTGTTAAGTAACGATACCTGCATAATTTTAAAAAAAGTGCAGGTAACATCAAACACATAATTTCAAAAAATTCTCCCCGAAGCAGTCAATTAAGATTGTTCCGGGGAATAATTATATACTATTGAAATATGCACCGCCATATTGTGTAATGATGATTTTAGCAAGTTTTGGGTTTGTTTGCTTGATATTTACAGGATATTGCAGCTTTTTTTCATATACAAACATCAGCAGTCCTCCTCGTTTTCCCACGGCCACGGTCCCATAATCCAGTGCCAGTGATTTGAGCTTGTCATACTTTTTGTCAGCGGACCGTACTTTTCTTCATATTCAGCAATCATCGGTTGCGCCAAGGCTTTGTACTCCTTCATTTTTTCAAGCGTTTTCCTGTCGTGTGGGTGAGTGTCGAGGAAAAGCTGAAGGTCAAATGCCGCGAACTGATAGGTTGATATTTTTTTGAGCAGTATTTCTCGTTCAGTCATTGTGAGCACCACACTTGCCTCCATAGAACGGTTTGTTCAGCGTAGGGTACATTGTCCCCGACGCAAAGCCCTGCATCGGTGAGTAGGTAGGTGCGTTGTCAGGCTGAAACGGAACGTATGCCATTGCTTCGGAAGTCTTTTCAGGAAATCTTGAAAGTCCGTACTGTTCTTTTATGATTTCGGTCAATTCCATTTCAATTCTCCTTCTTTGTAATTTACGAGTGTAACCCGATATTCTAAAATCGGTATTATCTCGTTACATAATATGCAATACGGACTTTCTTGCTATTTTATTTCAAATTCGGGCAGATACCATTTTAATGCCTGCTCGGCACTCGCACCGTTTTTACAAAGATAATTAATTCCGTTTACGCTCACTCCGATACATTCAGCGTCTTCATCATATTCTTGTGAAAAGCAATCCCAAGGAGATGTGACCGACGTTATGTACTCGCAGTCCTCACTGTCAAGCGTATAACCGCAGGAAATCTTAAAATAGGGGATAAAGACTTTTTCATTTCTGAGCGTCAAAGTTTTTTTATCCATTGAGTTTACAATGTTCTCAATCTTTGAATAATATTTTTTTTTAGAATTATCAAGTCCATCTTCCGATAAGCAAACCTCTTTGTTATCTAAATCAAAATAGTCGGGATTTACCTCATAGTCAGTATTTATAAGAATTGCAATTGCCTTTATTGCTTCATCGCTGAAATCTTCGTTGCAAATTGCGGCTGTCAGACCGACGAGTATTTCGTTGGAATTATCACTGACATTAGTGTCATTATTTGTTTTGTCTGTACTGCTTGTCAGATTTGTTATGCTTTTACTGCCGATAGTTGAGCATTTAACCGCAGTAAAGGGCAGCAGCGCCATTAAGACAAGCAGCAGTGTACAGGCAAGAATTTTCTTTCCGATACCTACCACCTCTTTATTTCGCACAGAAAAATTAATTTTTGCATACGTAAATTGTGTTTTATTTGTTCTTGACATAACGATATATTTGTCTTAAAATAATATATGTTCACAATAAAATTAAAATAACCTTAGTATATATAGAAACGGAGCAGTTTTATGAAGGTAAAATATTCGGTTATACCCTTTATTCTCGCAGTGATTGCAACTGTCGGACTTAAGCTTATGAGCATTTTTGGTCTTGACGGCAGCGGAATGTTCCTTGGAATGAACAAAATGGGAATTACATATGCAGTTATCGGTGTTACTCTTGCACTTTTCCTTGTATGTGTAATTATCAATATTTTTGACAGAAAGACAGCACCGGTTTATCCTGTGAAAAAGAATTACGTCTCAGGTGTTTTTGCTGTTCTTGCAGGTATTTCGGTGGCAGCCTCGGCGATAACCACGCTTTTAAACACCACAAATGATTCGGAATACTACCTTATGACCGTCATCTGTGCGGCATTATCAATTCCTGCCGCTATTGCGCTTATCCTTATGTCAAAGGTGCATTTTACAGGCAAATCCACTGTATCTGGCGTTTCAATGCTCTTTATTTTCCCTGCACTGTGGGGATGCTCAGAGCTTGTTTCCGAGTTTCTCGTTGCAACCAAGGTTTCAATTTCAGCAAGCGATATGACGCCTCTTTTCTGCTATATTTTTATCACCCTTTACTACTTCTCTCACTCTATGATTGTATCAAGAATAAAGGGCAGAAATCCTGTTAAAGCCTGCTTTATCTACGGACTTCCCGCTGTGGCTGTATCGCTTTCATACGGTCTTTACGTCATCTTTACCGCTATGATTGAGGGCACTCTCGCTACACAGGCACTCTTTGGCGCAGAGCTGATTATCTTCTCAATTTATGCGATCTCGTTCATTGTTGAAATGACCTTCAACTCCTACACAAAGGACGAAATCGAAATTATCGACGGTATGCCTGATGATGAAGATACCTACGAAAACAGCTATGTTAACTCAGGTAGCTACGATGAACTTGTTTTTGCAGAAAAGAAAGATGCAGGAACTACTCAGAAAGCTGAGTCTAAGCCTGTAGATGATATGACTTCAATTGCAGGTCTTGACGACTTTGTAATCGGCTACGGAGCAGAAGATGACAATGAGCCTATTCCGTATCTCACCAAAAAGGAAATGAAAAAGGCAACCTCATCAAGACTTGTATTTTACAACAATGATTCCGAAATAAAGTCAGAGTCAGTTTCTGAAACAGAAGAGCCAGCATCAGAGCAGACAGATGCTGATGTAACCGAAAATCCTGTTGAGCAGGAAAAACCTGAGCCTAAGGCAGATAAGCCCGTTGAGGTCAAAATGCCTCAGCCCAAGCCTGCTCCCAAAAAGGAACCCGAAAAGAAGTTAAGCGACATTGATTTGCTTTTGCAGGAGCTTGACAGTAAAAAATAATTGTTGACAATATAATTTTTCGGTGTTATATTATAAATTAATAAATTAAATCAATGATAAGGACACGGTTTGTAAATCACCATTTTCAGAGAGCGGATTGTTTGCTGAAAAATCCGTATTTGGTCTTACATTCTACCACCTTTGAGACTGCACAGGAAATGGTGCGGCGTATGACTGCGTTAAAGTTTTCGAGGGCAATTTATTGCCGAATACGGGTGGAACCACGAGTAACTTCGTCCCAATATTCCTTTTTGGAATATTGGGATTTTTTATTTATTAATCAAATAATATTTAAAGGATAAGGAGAATAACAATGATTAAGGTTGAACTTAAAGGCGGAGTAGTCAAGGAATTTGACAGCAATATTACTCCTGCTGAAATTGCAAAATCAATCGGTGCAGGACTGTATAAATCAGTTTGCTGTGCAAAGATTAACGGTGAGGTTGCAGACTTACGCACCGAGCTTACAAGCGACTGCAAGCTTGAGCTTTTGACATTTGACGACCCCGAGGGTAAAAAGGCATTCTGGCATACTGCTTCCCACGTGCTTGCACAGGCTGTAAAAAGACTTTATCCGAATGCAAAGTGCGCAATCGGACCTGCAATCGACAGCGGATTTTACTATGACTTTGACGTTGAAAAGCCGTTTTCTGCCGATGACCTTGAAAAAATCAAGGTGGAAATGAAGAAAATCGTTAAGTCGGGCGTTGAGCTTGAACGCTTCGAGCTTTCTCCCGAGGATGCTGTTGCTAAGCTTGAGGAGATGAACGAGCCCTACAAGGTAGAGCTTGCAAAGGAACATTCCGATAAGGGCGAAAACATCACATTCTATAAGCAAGACGATTTCACAGACCTCTGCGCAGGACCTCACCTTATGAATGTTTCCGTAATCAAGGCAATTGAGCTTACAAACTGCACAGGTGCTTACTGGAGAGGGGACGCAAATAACGCACAGCTTTGCCGAGTTTACGGAGTTGCATTCCCGAAGGCTTCAATGCTTGAAGAACACCTCAAAATGCTTGCCGAGGCAAAGAGCCGTGACCACAACAAAATCGGACGTGAGCTTGAGCTGTTCACAACCTCTGAGGTAATCGGACAGGGACTTCCCATTCTTCTCCCGAAGGGAGCAAGAATCCTCCAGCTTTTACAGCGTTTTGTTGAGGACGAGGAGCAGAAGAGGGGCTGGCAGCTCACAAAAACTCCGTATATGGCAAAGAGCGACCTCTACAAAATCAGCGGTCACTGGGACCACTATCAGGACGGTATGTTCATTCTCGGCGACCCCGAAAAGGACGACGAGGTTTACGCACTTCGTCCTATGACCTGCCCGTTCCAGTATCAGGCTTATCTTAACCGTCAGCGTTCCTACCGTGACCTTCCGCTCCGCTACAACGAAACCTCAACACTTTTCCGTAATGAGGCAAGCGGCGAGATGCACGGACTTATCAGAGTAAGACAGTTCACACTTTCCGAAGGACACCTTATGTGTACTCCCGAACAGCTTGAGGATGAATTCAGAAGCTGTCTGGAGCTTGCAATCTATATGCTTAAAACCCTCGGACTTTATGACGATGTTTCATATCGTTTCTCAAAATGGGACCCCAACGATACAGAAAAGTACATCGGTACAGCCGAGCAGTGGGATGAAGCACAGAATATGATGCAGAAGATTCTCGACCACCTCGAAATCCCGTACGTTGAAGGTATCGGTGAAGCCGCATTCTACGGTCCTAAGCTCGATATTCAGATTAAGAATGTTTACGGCAAGGAAGATACACTCATCACAATTCAGATTGACCAGATGCTCGCCGAGAAATTTGGTATGGAGTACGTAGACAAAGACGGCACAAAGAAGATTCCATGCATTATCCACAGAAGCTCACTCGGTTGTTACGAAAGAACTCTTGCACTTCTCATTGAAAAGTACGTAGGTGCGTTCCCGATGTGGCTTGCACCCGTTCAGGTTAAGCTGCTTCCTGTTGCCGACAGACACCTCGACTACGTTTACGAAATCAAAAATGCTCTTGAAGCAAAGGGTATGCGTGTTGAGGTTGACGGCAGAAGCGAGAAAATCGGCTACAAAATCCGTGAAGCACAGCTTGAAAAGGTTCCTTATATGTTTATAATCGGCGATAAGGATATCGAGGCTCAGACTGTGTCTGTTCGTCACAGAAAAGAGGGCGACCTCGGCGCAATGAAGCTTGAGCAGTTTATAGAAATGGCTGTTGAAGAAATTGAAACTAAAGCAATAAAGTAATTTAATTCGGCAGGGTGCCCCTGCAGGCAAATCGGGAATAAAAGTCGGTTTATATGGATAAAACGGTGCCCGACCGATATATAGCAGAACAGATGAAGTAAAAGGGATTCCTGCGTAAGACATAGATAATTGTATGACTCCCGAGATACCGAGTTTTGATAATCTCCGACTTATATAACGAACTAAAAAGCAGGTGAAATATGTCCTACGGACTTACACCGTATGATAAAAAACGCTACCGTGATTCCAAACGGCGCAGACGTCAGGCGGCAAAGGCTTCTAAAACAGGCAGAATACTTCCGTTTTCCACAGCAAGACGGCGGCTCTTTATCGCAATAGCGGTCGCAGTCATTGTTGTCGGAGTATCAGTCGGCGGTTACTTTGCCTACAATGCTTTTGCCGATAAGGTTCAGCCGAAATCGGCTCAGCAGCTTGAGCAGGAGCAGAGCGAGGAGCTTTTGCGTGTGGTGAACAGCAGTAATCCTCTGCCAGCCGACTATGTGCCAAAGCTTAAAAGCTATGGTGATTTTAAGGTTAATTCTCTTGCGGAAAATAATCTTGAGAATTTCTGCAATAAAGCAAAAGAGTTGGGCGTTGAAATAAGGCTCGTTTCGGCTTATGTTTCCTTTGATGAGCAGGAAAAGCTGTATAGCGAAAAGCTCTCTGAATTTCTTGCAAATCCCGACTATACCGAAGTGAGAGCACAGGCGGCGGCTCAGAAGTTTGTGCCAAAGGGCGGCTGCAGTGAGGCACAGACAGGATTGCTAATCGGTTTTGATATGACCGACGAAAAGACCTCTGCATTCATTGAGCGTGAATGTATCAATTACGGCTTTGTTCAGCGATATCCCAAAGACAAAGAGGATGTTACAAAGATGAGCGAGAACAAAACGCTCTATCGCTACGTCGGAATTGATAATGCAAAAAAGATGCGTTCCTTTAATATGAGTCTTGAAGAATACTCACAATATGTGACCTTGCAAAAAAATCAGGAATAAATAAAAAAAACACTTGCAATTTGTAAAGTTATGTAGTATAATAACTCTGTTAATTGTGCAAAGACAGGTAGGTGAAAATAATGAAAGAGAATATCCATCCTAAGTATGAGCAGACAACAATTACTTGTGCTTGCGGTAATGTTATTGAAACAGGTTCAACAAAGAAGGACATTCGTGTTGAAGTTTGTTCAAAATGTCACCCCTTCTTCACAGGAAAGCAGAAATTAGTTGATACAGGCGGACGTGTTGACAGATTCAAAAAGCGTTTCGGCATGGATAAATAATTTTTTGTAATTGTTAAGACGGCGCTTCGGCGTCGTCTTATTTGCTTTAATGAAGTTATTTGAGGTATCATAATGGCTAAAGACTACAAAACCGTTCAGAATCAGGCTCATTCCGAGTTTACGGAAAAGCGTTCCCGATTTATCGGTTACTGCAAGCCTGTTACAACCGAGCAGGAAGCTGTTGATTTTATCAACTCAAAGCGAAGCGAGCACTGGAACGCTACGCATAATGTTTACGCCTATTCGCTCAGAGAGGGCAACATAAAACGCTACAGCGACGACGGCGAGCCTTCGGGTACGGCAGGAATGCCCGTTCTTGACGTGATCACGAAAAATGAAATATATGACGTATGCATTGTCGTAACACGATATTTCGGCGGAGTTCTGCTCGGCACAGGCGGACTTGTGCGTGCTTACTCGCAGGGTGCAAAGGTCGCTTTAGATGCAGGAAATGTCGTGATGATGCAGAGCTGTCTTATGTGTGAGGCTCGGTGCAGCTACAATCAGTATGGCAAGGTGTCTTCGCTTATTATGGAAATCGGTGCAGTGGTTGACGATACCGTTTACGAAGCCGATGTGCTCATAAAATTTCACATAAAACCCGAGTACCTTGACAAGCTCAACAAACAGCTTGCAGACGCAACCTCGGGTGAGATTCAGGCAGTGTCGGACAGCGAAAAGTATTTTATGACTCAAATTGAAAAATAAGGAAAAAATTGTTGACAACACATTTTCTTTGTGGTATAGTATATAAGCCGCATATTGTGGGTTATAAGTGAGTTTCTCCACCCATAGATAGCGAGTCTAATGTAAAGGATGGTACTAAAATGTACGCAGTTATTCAGACAGGCGGTAAGCAGTACAAGGTAACAAACGACGAAGTTATCTTCATTGAAAAGCTTAACGTTGAAGCAGCTGACACAGTAACATTCGACGTTGTAGCCGTTGGCACAGACGACGGTATTAAGGTTGGCACACCTTTTGTTGAGGGTGCAAAGGTTACTGGTGAAGTATTAAAGAACGGTAAGGGCAAGAAAATCAGAGTTGCTACTTACAAGCCCAAAAAAGGCGAGAAGAGAACAATGGGTCACAGACAGCCTTACACACAGGTTAAGATTACTTCAATCGAAGCCTGAGTATGATTACGGTAACTTTTAATTGTTCGGATAATTTAATCTGCGGTTTCACAATATCGGGACATTCGGGATTTTCCGAAGAGGGCAGTGATATTGTATGTGCGGCAGTCAGCTCTGCAGCCTTTATGGCGGCAAACACAATTACCGAAATCCTGCATATAAGTGCAGACGTTACCGAAAATGACGGATTTATGAGTTTAAGTCTGTCAAAGGGTGAAGCCCAAGAATCAGCCGTTGTCTTAGACGGACTAAGGCTTCATTTAACTGCTCTTTCGGAGCAATACACAAAGTATATTAAAGTGAAAATTTCGGAGGTGTAAGGTAATGCTTAAAATAAACATTCAGTTATTCGCTCACAAAAAAGGTATGGGTTCTACAAAGAACGGCCGTGACAGTGAATCAAAGCGTCTTGGCGTTAAGCGTGCAGACGGACAGAAGGTTCTCGCAGGCAACATCCTTGTAAAGCAGAGAGGCACACATATTCATCCCGGTGAAAATGTAGGCATTGGCTCTGACGACACACTGTTTGCAAAGATTGACGGTGTAGTAAGATTTGAGCGTGTTGGCAAAGACAGAAAGCGTGCAAGCGTTTATCCTGTTGAGCAGTAAGCATAAATCATTAGAGGGTGGATTTTATCCACCCTTTTTGTTTATACTATAAATATGTTTATTTTTTATTGTAGGGAACGACCCCCGTGTCGTTCCTAACGGAAATTCATCTAACTTATGTAGGAACAACACAGGGGTTGTTCCCTACAATTTAAAACGGAGTACATTTTATGTTTGTAGATACAGCGAAAATTAAAATTAAAGC
>JBJFHX010000177.1:0-20868 GCA_051893995.1 Ruminococcus sp. | reverse complement strand
TTTAAAACGGAGTACATTTTATGTTTGTAGATACAGCGAAAATTAAAATTAAAGCAGGCGACGGCGGCGACGGCGCAGTTTCGTTTCACCGTGAAAAATATGTAGCTGCAGGCGGTCCCGACGGCGGTGACGGCGGCAGAGGCGGAAACATTGTCTTTCAGGCCGACTCAAACCTTTCAACGCTCGCAGACTTCAGATATAAGCGCAAATACTTTGCCGCAAAGGGCGAAAACGGTCGTGGCGGCAGATGCCGTGGTAAAAACGCCGAGGATTTGATTATACGTGTTCCTGTCGGAACTCTTGTCAAGGAAGAAAGCACAGGCAGAATTTTAGCCGACGTTTCCACCAAAGAGCCGTATATTGTTGCAAGGGGCGGCAAGGGCGGCTGGGGAAATCCCCACTTTGCAACGCCTGTACGTCAGGTGCCACGCTTTGCAAAACCCGGACTTCCCGGTGAAGAGTTTGACGTTGTGCTCGAGCTTAAGCTCCTTGCTGACGTTGGCCTTGTTGGCTTTCCTAATGTCGGAAAAAGCACACTCGTGTCGGTGGTTTCTCAGGCAAAACCTGAGATTGCAAACTACCACTTCACCACAATAACTCCGGTTCTCGGCGTTGTTTCAATGGGCGAGGGAAGCTCGTTTGTAATGGCTGACATTCCCGGACTTATTGAGGGTGCATGGCAGGGAACGGGACTCGGTCACCAGTTTTTGCGCCACGTTGAGCGTTGCAGAATGCTCGTTCATATTGTAGACGTTTCGGGCAGTGAGGGCAGAAACCCGATTGAGGACTTTGAAACAATAAATGCGGAGCTTGAAAAGTTCAATCCCGAGCTTGCGCAAAGACCGATGATTGTCGCAGGCAACAAGTGCGATATGGCGACAGATGATCAGATTGAAGAATTTAAGAATTACGTTGAGTCAAAGGGCTACGACTTTTTCCCGATTATGGCGGCAATCCGCTATGATGTTGACCCGATGCTCAAAAAAATTCAGGAAATGCTTTCAAAGCTTCCGCCGATTGTTCACTACGAGGCAGAGCCTGCACCGGTTGTAAACGTGGAGGATTTTGACGACCACAGTGTTACAATCAGGAATGTAAACGGAATTTACACAGTCGAAGCTGACTGGCTGCTGCAGGTTATGAAGGGCATAAATTTTGACGATTACGAGAGTCTTAACTACTTTCAGAAGGTGCTTATCAACGGCGGTGTAATTGACGCTCTGCGTGAAAGTGGCTGTAACGACGGCGACACTGTTTCAATTTATGACGTTGAATTTGATTTTATGGATTAATTCCTTTTAAGAAATATTTGGGTAAATTATGGAAAATATTACGGTATCACATACTAAAACTGATGAAATTTCACCGCTTACGCTTGCATTTGTGGGTGACGGAGTGTACGATTTGCTTGTCAGGGAATACCTTGTGCGCAAGGCAAACCGCCCTGTCGGCGAGCTTAACAAAATCAAGGTGTCGCTTGTAAACTGCAAAAGTCAGGCTGAATTTGCAAAGCAGATAATGCCGTCTTTAACCGAAAAGGAGCTTTCAGTTTACAAGCGTGGCAGAAATGCCGCCCCGAAATGCACTCCGAAAAACGGCAGTGTAGCCGATTACCACAGCGCAACAGGTCTTGAAGCATTGTTTGGATATCTGCACTTAAACGGTGAAAAGGACAGGCTTGATGAGCTTTTTAATCTGATTATACATATTTTTGAGTAGAAGTGATATAATGAAAAAATCAGAATTCAGATTCCACAAGCCAACCCTGAACTCAGTAAAATCAGCGGTAGTCGATTACGTCATAATTGCAGTCGGAGCAGTATTATACGCACTCTCGGTAGTTGTTTTTACTTCACCCAACAACATCGCACCGGGCGGACTTACTGGTATTGCAACAATGCTCAACTTTATGTTCTCGCTCCCGATAGGTACGCTTATTTTCCTGATGAATATTCCGCTTTTTATCTGGGGAGCGCTTGAAAACGGAATGAATTTTCTGACAAAAACGATTATCGGCACAGCCTTTGTGTCCGTCGCAATTGACGCATTAACGCCGTTTGTGCCTGTTTATACCGGCGATACACTCCTTGCCGCAATTTTCGGCGGAATTTTAAACGGAATCGGACTCGGCTTTATATTCTACCGAGGCGGCTCAACAGGCGGAACAGACATAATTGCGCTGAATATTCACAAGCATTTGCCGTATATCTCAACGGGTAACATTATTATGATTGCGGATTTTGTAATTCTTATAATGGTGTTCTTTGTATACAACAGCGTTGAGAGTGTTCTGTACGCAATTATCGCAATTTTTGTGAGCATCAAGGTGATTGATACAATCTCCTACGGAACTTCAAGAGGAAACGGCAAGCTTATGTTCATCATAACGAATAAGTATGACGAGGTAAGCAAGGCGATTATGAACGACCTCGAAAGGGGAGTAACGCTCCTTGACGGCGAGGGAGCCTACAGCGGAGAGAAAAAGCGTGTTATAATGTGTGCAGTACGTCCTCAGCAGGTTTACAGAATTCAGAACGGCGTAAAAACCATTGACGAAAACGCATTTATAATCGTTACCACCGCAGGCACAATCCGAGGAAAAGGCTTTGCAAGAAAAGAGTAAAATAATAAAACTTTTTATGACCATCGTAAAAGGTGGTCATTTTTTGTTGACGTTTATTGTAATGAATGATATAATAATGTTAATAATTCAGGAAAAATATGTTAATGTTTTTATTAAAAAGATTAATGAGGTGACATTTATGAAAAAAATAATTTCTGTTTTACTATCATCTGTTATGCTTTTGAGCATATTGAGCTGTTTTGCTGTTTCGGCAACTACAGAGCCTTATCCGCCTCTTGAAACAGGTCATTACGGTGATATAGATAAAGAAAAATATCCTGTTGAATATCCCGATAGGAAAAGAGAAAAACTCGTTTTAGACGAATCAAGTGAAACGCAGATTAAAGACGATTACTATAAAATTCATCCTAATACCAATTACAGTTCAATTACTGTTGATTATTACGGTACATTAAGCGACGGAAGTATGCTTGTTTTTGCAGAAGGTGACGGAATAGGATATTTCACAGCACTTGACTATATGGTTATCGGAAAATATTTATATGTAACTTCCTGTATCGGAAATGATATTAAGATTTATAAGAACAATACATTCACAAGAATTATTGACGCATATCAGAACGGCACTTTGTCAGATGAATTGCTTGACGAAACGGCTGAAATTCTTTGCTTTGCAAAGTTTGTAAACCCGAATGAAGAGCCTGAGCCGCAGGTCTTATACGGCGACGTTGATAAAGACGGCGTAATTACAGTTTTAGATGCTACCTTGGTACAGAAGTTCGGTCTTGGTCTTGAGCCTGAAAGCGAGCTTATAAGCGTTCTTGCTGATGTGAACAACGACGGCAGAATTTCCGTTATTGACGTGACCTGCATTCAGAAGTATATCGCAGGCGGCTACGGCAACACAGGAAGAACAGGCGTTGAACTCGAAGTTGTTGGCTGAAATGTGCTGAATCATTAAAATAATTTTGCTTTTATGACAAGTAAAGGCTGTTTCACAAACGAAACAGCCTTTATTTCTATTTATCTTCTTTAAAAACCCACTGCCTTTGAACAGTGTAGTTTACCGTCCACAGCAGTAAATCGACAATCGCTTTTGTAAGCGTGACGGGAATCGGGATAAACGACATCAGCGAAACGATAACCGTACTTGCGCACATTATGCAGAAAAACAGAATGAAAAATCTGACTGCCTGCTTTCTTGCCTTGCCGTCATTTTTGAAAATCACACGCCTGTTGATAATAAAATTAATCGCACCCGATACGATTCTTGCAAGCAGTGTTGCAAGCGCAACATTCCACACAAAGCTTGACGGCAGAAGATATGCAAAAACCGTAAACAGTGTAAGGTCAATAAGTGTACAGCCGATTGACGACGTTGCAAATCTCAGCGGAGTTTTGTAAATCAGATACGTGTCCTTAATAAGCCTGTAACTGCTCTTCTGACCGCCCGAATAGTCGGCATTTATGTTTACGTTGTAGAACGGAATTTTCCTGTCTGCACAGCGTGTCAGAAAGTTCATTTCGTAGTCAAACCTGTCACCGCTTGTTTCCATAGCAACTTCATAAAGCGAAAGGGGAATACCTCTCAGTCCCGTCTGCGTGTCCTTACAGCTTGTGCCTGTAATGACCTTGAAATAAAGCGATGAAATCCTGTGACCGAGCTTTACCGAAAACGGTGCTTTTGACTTTTTCAGGTTACGTCTGCCCAGTACGAGCGAATCGGGACGAAGCTCAAGCGCACGGCTGATTTTCATAATATCCTCAGCCTTGTGCTGACCGTCAGCGTCAGCAGTAATAAAGCCGCTTATGTTGTAGAGCTTGTCGTGAGCAAATTCAAGCCCTGCACGGATACTTGCACCTTTGCCGCTTTTGTCTTTTAAATTAACAATGTGACAGCCAATGCTTTTAAGCTCGTTAAAATATTCTGACTTCGGGTTACAGCCGTCATTGACGATAACAATGTTGCCTGCACCAAGCTCGCTTAGCTCACTGCAAAGCTCAATGGTACGTCTGTTTTCGCAATATAATGTGATAATTATGGCGTGATTCATAATCAGTTACCTGCTTTTGATATATTTATCATCATTATACTACATAAATTTTTCTAAAACAATACGTGTCACTTTAAATTTGTTTATCGGAATTAAAAGCTCAATAAAATAATATGTGTAAAATGCTAAAAAACTATTTAAAACGCAGGATTTTTATGTTATAATAAAAAATAACAGACATTAATACAGTAAATTATTTATTTAGAATTTTGAAAGACGGTGATTTTTTGTTTAAAAGGATAATGTCCTGTGCGTTGTCTGCGTTGCTTTTAGCAGGCTCGTTGTCTGCTTTTGCAGGCTGTTCTCAGCAAGGCTCTTCGGAAAATAATACCGAGTCTGTTGACTTCAAAACTGCCGACAAGGTTGCCGACGGCGCAATATTGCAGGCTTTCTGCTGGGACTTCAACACAATCAAGGAGTCAATGCCCGACATTGCGGCGGCAGGCTTTTCTGCTGTTCAGACTTCTCCAATCAATGAATGTCTTGAGGGCGAGAACGGCGGAATGGAACTTTACGGCAACGGAAAGTGGTATTACCACTACCAGCCGACTGATTTTAAAATCGGCAACTATCAGCTCGGAACACGTGACGAATTCAAGGCTATGTGTGACGAAGCCGAAAAATACGGCGTAAAGGTTATTGTTGATATAATCGCAAACCACACCACTCCCGAAACCGACGCAGTCAGTGAAGATTTGATTAAGGCAGGCGGCGGAAGCCTTGAAACACTCTATCACAAGGGAAATGCAAATGACATAAAGGATTACGGCAACCGCCTTGAGTGTACAACCTATAAGATGGGCGGACTTCCTGATATCAACACCGAAAGAACATCTTTTCAGGATTATTTTCTTGAATTTATCAACGATTGCATAGCCTGCGGAGCAGACGGTTTCCGTTATGACACAGCAAAGCATATCGGCTTGCCCGATGACCCGAAGGAGGACGACGGCTTTACAAATAATTTCTGGGAAAGAGCATTAACAGAAATGGATAATGCCGACAATATGTTTGTATACGGCGAGGTGCTTCAGGGCAACAACGACAGAATTGCCGCCTACATAGACGCAATCGGCAGAACAACCTCAAGCACCTATGGTAGTAAAATCCGTTCAGCCGTAACAGGCAATATGATTGACACAAGCGCAGTTACCGATTACTGGCTCGGTGACGCACCTCTTAATATGGTAACGTGGGTTGAATCTCACGATAACTACATCAATGACGGCACGTGGAATCAGCTAACAAACGAGCAGGTTATCCTCGGCTGGTCAATTATCACAGCACGTAAGGACGGCACACCGCTGTTCTTCTCTCGTCCCTATGGATGTTCGGTGACAAACGAGTGGGGAATGAACAGAATCGGCACGCAGGGTGACGATATATATAAGGACAAGAGAGTATCTGCTGTTAACTTCTTCCGCACAGCAATGATTGGCGAAGAAGAAAACCTTGTAAATCCCGACCTCGACTCTTCAATACTTTTGATTGAGAGAGGGGAAAAAGGACTTGTAATTGTCAACACAAGCGACGAGGCTACAGTTGACTTTGAAACGAATCTTGCAGACGGAACATACATTGACCGTGTTGACGAAAAGACCGAGTATGTTGTTAAAGACGGCAAGATTACCTGCGAAACTCCGATTCCCGAAAATTCCGTTGTTGTTCTCTACAACGAGGGCTACACAAATTATGCCGAGTGTGCAAATGTAGGCGTTGCAGAGGGTACGGAGTTTACCTTTGACGGTGACTCAACAGAGGTTACTCTTACTCTTGAAAATGGTAAGAACGCAACCTATTCGCTTAACGGCGGTGAGGCTGTTTCATTTAAAAACGGCGATAAAGTTAAGGTGAAAGCCGGTGATGATGGCAAAGTCGGCGTACTTGAGCTTCGTGCAGAAAACGAGCAGGGAATTAAGACCTATGAAAGAGTAGAGTTTACCTACAAGCAGAATTACGAAATCAAGAAGGGCACAAAGGTTTACTTTGAAAAGCCAGAAAGTGAAGACTGGGGCGACGAGCTTTACGCCTATGTTTATGATGACTACAGCAACGAAAACAATATGTGGCCGGGACTTGAAATGACAAAGGAAGACGACGGAAAATACAGCTACACCTTTGAACTTAACTGGGAAACACCGTACATCATTTTCAATGACGGTGATGCTGCAGACAGCGTGCAGTATCCTGAAGGACAGGGCCTTGTTGTAGAGCCGGACAAAATCTATACAGTTGAATAACGGCAACAGCCGAAAATAAATTATGCAAAATTTAACGGAGGACTCAGATGAGTGATTTAAAAAATGTAAAAATGGAAGGCAGTAAGGTACCTGCCGAGCAGATAAAGAATCCCGAGGTTATCAGCGCAATTGAAAAGATGCAGACTGACGGAAGCAAGGAAAACATTGACGCAATGATTGACGAGGTTATCAAGGCAAAATTTATTCTTCCTGCAAAGGTTACGCCTACAAGACAGGCAAAAACCCAGAACGGCAGAACAGTTATGGAACAGTCAACGCAGGTTCAGTTCAGACTCCTTGAAAATGCGAATAAAGAAAAATTCTTCGGTGTTTTCACCGATACCGACGAGCTTTACAAGTGGCAGGATACTCAGTCGTCAAATAAGGTAGTAACCGACTTTGACAGCCTAGCTCAGATGGTAATGGATCCAAATGCCGGTGTTCTCGGCTTTGTAATCAACCCGTTCGGCAAGAGCGTTACTTTCCCGAAAAATATGGTAATTTCAATAAAACAGCAGAAGGACTTTATGAACAGCAAGGCTAATAACATTGAGCCCGGAACTCCAATTCAGCTCGGCGAGCCGAAGGAATATCCGATTGACCTGATGGCTGCGCTGATTAATCATTTCAGCACCGAACCTTTTGTAAATGCGGCGTACCTGAGAATGATGGAGCAGAACGGTCAGAAAAGCTACCTTATTGTTGTTGACTTTATCGGCAATATGGAGGAAACGTTTGATGCAATCAGCGAGGTTGCAAAGCCATATCTTGATGACGAAATCCAGCTTTCAATGATGCCGTATTCAATGGAATTCGGCAGATCGGCAGTAAACAACGTTGACCCATTCTACCGCAAGCAAAACTGATTTTTTATACGTTGTAGGGAACGGTCTTGACCGTTCCGCTGTATATAACCGACTTATGATTTTTTCGGAACAGTCAAGACTGTTCCCTACATTATATTATTTGTATTATAGTAAAACAGGCTGTACGTAATTTAGCGTACAGCCTTTAGTATTAATATTGGATGTTAAATTATAATTATTCAGTTGTTGACTTGAAATTAATGCCAGCCTTTTTTGCCTGACTGCACAAATCCTTTGTTTTTAGTTTGTACTGTTTGCCACCTTTTATGAAGTGCGTTCCGCATTGCCTAAACTCAAAAGAAACATTTTTTTGAATACATTGCTCTCTTATATCAAGCACCCATTCATAATCAAGCGGTCTTGCATTGTAATCTGATTCCCCGCCTACAACAACAAGCTCTATATTGTCAAGATATTTCTCTATACTTATGCGTTCAAGCAGCGGCTGTGCTGTTATGCACTTATGCTTAATCGGCAGCTTGCTGAATATTCCCAGTTTGTAATCCGCATTTTTCTGATTTTCAACGGTACAGCAAATAACCACATTTTCATATCCGTCGTTCCAGTCATCGGGAATACACTGCATAAATCTTTCAATTCGTTTTGTGAGAAACAAAAAGGTGCAATCTTTGCGTTCCTTAATCATTCTCCAGCATTCATCACGCCACTCGTCAGCTTCTTCAATCAGAAAATCAGTTGAAAAACAGGTGTAAACTAAGCCAGATTTCATTTTATAGTTTCCGTTTTTTAAACGCTCTGTTGGCTTTTCAAAATCTTTGGTTTTAATTATGTTGTTTGTATCAACATTACGCTTTGCATCACCTTTATGAATATAACAGTGTAAGCAACCTTCACTGCATTTTTTACATCCTCTCCAAGGATTCCACATAGCCATAATATTCCGCTCCGAATTAAATAATTTAGCAGATGAAATAGTTTTTATCCCATAACACGGGAATCCATATTAAAAATAACTTTCCACTTATTCTCAAATTTTTTCCAGGTTGTTGTAATATGGAAGATGCCCTGTAAATCTTTATTTTCTTCCTTTGATACTTTTGTTTTAATCAGATAATGTACCTGACAAATATCATCCGTTTGAAGTACAATTTTAAAATCTGACATTTCAAAAGAAGCAATATCAAACTCTTTGACGATTTCACTGTATTCTGAACCGGTACATCTGTATCCTCCGCATACCATTACAGCATTTTTATCAACTAAATCTGAGAAAGCCTCCGAATCTCTGTTCTTAGCGGCTTCCCACATTGCAATTTCATATTCTTTTATCGTCATTGTACATCCTCCTTACCATAAACGTTATTTATTTGAACAGATATATATTTTATTAATAAAGTGTTTTTACAGCCTTACCGGAATACCCTTTTCGTTAAGATACTCTTTTAACTGCGGAATCGGGATTTCGCCGAAGTGGAACAGCGAAGCCGCAAGCACTGCGTCAGCCTTGCCCTCGGTGAAGGCATCGTAAAAATGCTCAAGCGCACCTGCGCCGCCGCTTGCGATTACGGGAATATTCACTCTTTCGGATACTGCCCTTGTCAGTGCAATGTCGTAGCCGTTTTTCTGTCCGTCCTCGTCCATACTTGTAAGCAGAATTTCGCCTGCACCGAGCTCTTCACATTTTACCGCCCACTCAACAGCGTCAAGCCCTACGGGAGTTCTTCCTCCGTTTACGTAAACCTCCCAGCCGTTTTCTTTTCGTTTTGCGTCAATCGCCGCAACTACGCACTGACTGCCGAATTTATAAGCCGCCTCACTGATAAGCTCAGGACGGTGAACAGCGGCGGAATTTACCGAAACCTTGTCTGCACCTGCACGTAAAAGTGCGTTGAAATCGTCAACACTTCTGATTCCTCCGCCGACTGTGAACGGAATGAAAATTGAGTTTGCCACCTTTTCAACCATATCAATAGTTATGTTCCGTGAGTCGCTTGATGCCGTAATGTCGAGAAACACAAGCTCGTCTGCACCCTGCTTGTCGTACTGCTTTGCACATTCAACAGGGTCGCCTGCATCAACAAGATTTACAAAGCTCATTCCCTTTACAACTCTGCCGTTTTTAACGTCAAGGCAGGGGATAATTCTTTTTGCATACATATTTAAAACCTCCTCAGCAGTTTACGATGTCGGCAAAATTTCTGAGAATCTTAAGTCCTGTTTCGCCGCTCTTTTCAGGGTGAAACTGCGTTGCAAACACGTTGCCTTTTTCAACAGCCGCATCAATCGTAACGCCGTATTCGGTCTGTGCAGAAACAATACTACTGTCACTTGCACTTAAAAAATATGAGTGCACAAAATAAACATACGGATTTTTGCCGATACCCTTAAAAAGTCCGTCGCTTTTTTTGATGTCAAGACTGTTCCAGCCTATGTGCGGAATCTTTAGTCCCTCACCCGAGGGAATTTTCGTTATACTTCCGTCAAAAATCCCAAGACCTTCTGCTTCGGGGCTTTCCTCACTTTCAGGAAAGAGGAGCTGTAAGCCAAGGCAGATTCCGAGAAACGGCTTGCCGCTTTTTGTGTATTCAATAACGGTGTCCTTGATACCGTATTTAATCATAGTGTCCATTGTGTCGCCGAATGAGCCTACTCCGGGAAGAACTGCTCCGTCAGCTTTCAGAATTTTATCCTTGTCCCTTGTGATAAACGCTTCACAGCCAATGTGTGCAAGAGCTTTGCTCACGCTCTGAATATTGCCTGCTCCGTAGTCTATAATTGCTATCATTTATCTCATCTCCGCTTTAAAAGTATAAGCAAATTTTACCATATATAAGTATTCTTTGCAACAATAAGAATGTTTGATTTTGAAGTAATTAAGCGAATGTCAGCCGATTTTGCAGATATCCTTAATAACTTCTCCGGCAATAATCAGTCCCATAACCGATGGTACAAACGCAAGACTGCCAACTGTCTTTTCGCCCTCAATTCTGTAAGGCGGATTTTTCGGCGTTTCCTTTGAATAAACAACCTTAAGCTTTTTTATTCCTGCCTTTTTCAGCTCGTGCCGCATAATCCTTGCAAGAGGGCATACGCTCGTTTTGAAAATATCGCTTACTTCAAATTTTGTCGGGTCGGTTTTGTTGCCTGCTCCCATAGCCGCAATTATCGGGATTTTATGCTCGTCTGCAAGCTTTGCAAGCAATACCTTTGCTTTTATGTCGTCAACAGCATCTATAATATAGTTAAACTGTGTGAAGTCAATCGTGCTTACGGTTTCAGAGTTTAAAAATATATTAAGCGATATTACCTCTGCGTTCGGGTTAATGTCGAGAATACGCTCTTTCATAACCTCAGATTTGTGTTTACCGATAGTTGACTGGAGTGCAATAATCTGTCTGTTTATGTTTGACTTTGCAACTGAGTCGCCGTCAATAAGCGTGAGTTTTCCAACGCCGCTTCGTGCAAGAGCTTCGCACACAAATCCGCCAACGCCGCCAACGCCGAAAACTGCTACTCTGCTTTCCAACAGCCTGTCTATGTTTTCCTCACCGATTACAAGCGAGGTTCTGATAAATCGTTCGTCCATAAAATCAGTCCTTTTCACATATTCTATTACAAAACAATTTTTCAGTCAACATAAATCAGTATTCGGAACAGATAATATTATATGTATGCGTGAATGAATTTTGAAAGTATTTGATTGATTTTGATTGACTGAATATAAAAATTCCTAAAATATTCCAATGTAATTCTGAAAAAATATTGATAAAATCTAATAAACATAATAAAATTTAAATTATTTTGAAAAATTTTGATTTTTTTTGACTGAAAATGCTTGACTTTGAAGATTTATGTGTTATAATACAATCAAGAGGTGAACGAAAATGCTCACACAGGAAAGATATCAGGCAATTTTACAAATACTTAATGAAAAAAACGCAGTCACCGTTTCCGAGCTTACTCAATTGCTCGATACGTCTGAATCCACAATAAGACGTGACCTGACTGCACTTGACGAAATGGGAAAGCTCAATAAGGTTTTCGGCGGTGCAACTTCAGTAAAGCAGACTTCGGGAATTCTTGAAGATAACGTAAGCAACCGAGAAACCGTTATGAGCGAAGAGAAAAATCTCATTGCTTCCTACGCCGCAAAACTCATTAACGACAACGACTTTGTTTTTATCGACGCAGGAACTACAACCTCAAGGCTTGTCGATTACATTACAAATGATAAAGCAACATATGTTACAAACGGCATACCTCACGCAAGAAAGCTCTTGCAAAAGGGATTTACCGCATATATGGTGGGAGGTAAAATCAAACCAGTCACCGAGGCGGTAATCGGTTCCGAGGGAATCAGGAGCATTGCCAATTTCAATTTCACAAAGGCTTTTATGGGCGCTAACGGAATTGACGTTGACGCAGGCTTTACAACTCCTGAGGTTGAAGAGGCTCTTATAAAGGAAAAAGCAATTGAAAAAAGCTATATGACCTTTATCCTTGCCGACCATACGAAGTTCAGTGTAGTTTGTCCCGTAACGTTTGCAAAGATTGATAAGTGTTGTATAATCACCGATAACCTGCCGAATAAGAAGTTTGCAGAATACACAGTGATAAAGGAGGTAAGTAAATGATTTACACCGTAACGCTTAATCCGTCAATTGATTATGTCGTAAGGCTTGATTCTCTTGTAACCGGAATTACAAACCGTACAACAAGCGAGGAATACTACTTCGGAGGAAAGGGAATCAACGTTTCCTGCGTACTTGCAGAGCTTGACCTTGAAAGCACAGCATTCGGTTTTGTAGCAGGCTTTACCGGGGAAGCAATTGAAAAGGGAATAAGAAACGATAAGATTATTACCGACTTTATCAGGCTTGAAAAGGGAATTTCAAGAATAAACGTAAAGATAAAGGCAGGCGAGGAAACCGAAATAAATTGTCAGGGACCTCACATTGAAGAAAGTGAGCTTGAAAGACTGCTGAATAAGGTTGACCGACTCAAAGACGGTGACACTATTGTAATTGCAGGTAACGTACCTAATACAATGCCCGACGATGTTTACGAAAGAATACTTGAAAAAATCAGGGGCAAAAAGGTAAGAATCGTTGTTGACGCAACGAAAAAGCTTTTGCTTAACTCGCTTAAATACAAACCGTTTTTAATCAAACCCAACCGACAGGAGCTTTCGGAAATCTTCGAAACTGAAATAAGCACTGAATCCGATATTGAAAAATACGCCAAAGAGCTTCAAAAAATGGGAGCACAGAATGTTCTTATTTCGCTCGGCGGCGACGGTGCAATGCTTATCGACGAGTTCGGACAAAAGCACAAGCAGGGTGTTCTTAAAGAAAAGGTTATTAACACCGTAGGCTCAGGCGACTCAATGGTAGCAGGCTTTATCGCAGGATACGAAAAAGAGCACAGCTACCCCTATGCACTTAAATTAGGCAGTGTCTGCGGAAACGCAACAGCGTTTTTAAGCGGACTTGCCACAAAAGAAAAAATAAATGAATTGCTTGCAAAATTCAACTAAAAAGAAAAAAGGAGAGAAATTTATGCGTATTACCGACTTATTGAAAAAGAACGGAATTGCTCTTAACGTGAACGTATCCGATAAGAGCGCAGCAATCAGCAAGCTTGTTTCACTTCACGAAAAATGCGGAAATCTGAAAGACACAGCCGCATTTAAGGAAGGTATACTGAAGAGAGAAGAAATGGGCACAACAGCAGTAGGAATGGAGGTTGCTATTCCTCATGCAAAGAGCGATGCAGTCAAGGCTCCTGCTCTTACAGCAATCACAGTTCCAAGCGGCGTTGACTACGGCGCAGCAGACAACAAGCCGTGCAAGCTTGTCTTTATGATAGCCGCAACAACAGACGGAGATGTTCATCTTGAAGTTCTTGCAAGACTTATGCAGCTGCTTATGGACGAGGAGTTCACAGCAAAGCTTAAGACAGCAAAAACAGCCGACGAGTTCCTCTCAATTATCGACAGAAAAGAAACCGAGAAATTCCCGGAAGAATCAAAAGCTCCTGCAAAGCCGGCTAAAAAGGGCTACAGAGTTCTTGCAGTAACAGCTTGCCCGACAGGTATCGCTCACACTTATATGGCTGCTGAGGCACTTGTCAAGGCAGGCGAGAAAATTGGCATCACCGTTAAGGTAGAAACAAACGGCTCGGGCGGTGCAAAAAATGTACTTACAGCAGAAGAAATTGCTAACTGCGACGGTATCATCATAGCCGCTGACAAGAGCGTTGAAACAGCTCGCTTTGACGGCAAGCCCGTATATTCAACGAAGGTTTCCGACGGTATCAACAAGCCCGAGGAGCTTATCAAAAAGATTATTGACGGACAGGCTCCTGTTTATCACTCAGACCGCAAGGCAAAAGCTGAGGTTTCAGGTGGCGGTAACGAAAGCATAGGACGTCAGATTTACAAGCACCTTATGAACGGTGTATCTCATATGCTTCCGTTCGTAGTTGCAGGCGGTATCTTTATTGCTATCGCATTCCTCATTGATACAGCAAGCGGCGTTCAGGCGGCAGGCAACTCAGCTTTCGGTTCAGTAAATCCTGTTGCTGCATGGTTCAAGACAATCGGCGGATATGCATTTAACTTTATGCTTCCGATTCTTGCCGGCTTTATCGCAAAGTCAATCGCAGACCGACCCGGACTTCTTGTTGGTTTTATAGGCGGTTTCCTCGCAGCAAACGGTGCGACGTTCGCTGACCCGGGTGCTGCTTCGACAATTCCCTCAGGCTTTCTCGGCGCACTCCTTGCAGGCTTTGCAGGCGGTTACTTAATGCTCGCAATCGAAAAGCTTTGTGACAAGCTTCCTAATGCACTCGAAGGAATCAAACCCGTACTTCTTTATCCTCTCGCAGGACTCGGTATGGTAGGCGTTATGGTTTGTGCAATCAACCCTGTTATGGGCGTTGTCAACACAGCTCTCAGTGACGGTCTTACATGGCTCAGCGATAACAACCTCGGTATTCTTCTCGGTTGCATCCTCGGTGCAATGCAGGCAACTGATATGGGCGGTCCGTTCAACAAGGCAGCTTACGTATTCGGTACCGGTATGCTTACAACAGCAGCCGCAACAACAGACGTTGCAGTTCAGACAGCTTGCTATCAGGTAATGGCTTCTGTAATGATAGGCGGTATGGTTCCTCCTCTTGCAATCGCTCTTTCAACAACATTTTTCAAGAACAGATGGACAGCAGACGAGAGAAAGAACGGCGTAGTAAACTATATTATGGGACTTTCATTCATCACAGAGGGCGCAATTCCTTACGCAGCGTCTTCACCCTTAAAGGTTATTCCTTCTTGTATGCTCGGTTCAGCAGTAGCAGGCGGTCTTTCATGGCTCTTTGGCTGCACACTTATGGCACCTCACGGCGGTATCTTCGTAGTTGCAACAATCGGCAATCCGCTTCTTTATCTCCTTGCACTTGCAATAGGCTCATTAGTAGGTATGACTCTTCTTACAATTTTGAAAAAGCCTATTGACTCTGCAAAGAAATAATAATATAATATAAATAACATACAAAAAATATAACAAGTTCCGCAGTTTGTTTGTACAGACTGCGGAACAAAGAAAATAAATAAGGAGAAAATATTATGGTTTCAAAACAGCTTACTCTTACAAATGCTCAGGGTTTTCATATGCGTCCGGCTTCGGTTTTTGCCACTGCTATGGGAAAATACTCCTGCGACGTTACAATTAAGTTCAACGGCAACGATTACAACGCAAAAAGCCTTCTAAATATTATTGCAGCCTGCATCAAGTGCGGCAGTGAAATTGAAGTAGTTTGCAGCGGCGCCGATGAAAACGAGGCGCTTGCAGAGGCAACACAGCTTATTGAAAGCGGACTCGGCGAATAATTATATAAAATCCGCACTAATCGAGGTGATTGATATGTTAAACGGTACTCCCGCATCAGACGGAATCGGAATCGGTAAGGTTTTAATAATTGAGGAACATTCACTTGAATACACTCCCAAAACAGTTGAAGATACTGATGCAGAATCACAGAGATTCAGAAATGCCGTTGATGAGTTCTGCCAAAATACTCTGGAGCAGGCTGACAATTTAAGAAAATCAACGGGCGACAAAGAGGCTGAAATTCTTGAAGGTCATATTGCGATAATTAAAGACCCGTATCTCTGCGGCGAGATTGAAAAGCTCATTGACGATGGGCAGTGCGCCGAATCGGCTCTGGAGCATATGTGCGATATGTTTATCGCAATGTTTTCTGCAACAGATGACGAGCTTACAAAGCAGCGTGCTGCTGACGTGCGTGACATAAAAACAGGCGTGCTTAGTATTCTCCTTGGAGTTCAGGAGGTCAAAATCAGTTCTGCACCGTCGGGTACAGTGCTGGTAGCAAAGGAACTTACTCCGTCAATGACGGCAGGAATAAACAAGGATAACATTGTCGGAATCATCACCGAAACAGGCGGAAAAACCTCTCACTCTGCAATTCTTGCAAGAGCGCTTGAAATTCCTGCTGTACTCAGCGTAGAAAACGCAGTTTCAAGCCTTACAAACGGTCAGCAGATAATTGTTGACGGCAGTGAGGGCGTTGTTATTGACTCTCCGGATGATATTCAGCTTGAAAATTACACTCAGAAGCGCAATGCGTTTCTTACCGAGCGCAGAGAACTTGAAAACTACAGAGGAAGAAAAACCGTATCTGCAAGCGGTGAAGAGTATGAGCTGTTCTGCAACATAGGAAAGCCCGACGACGCCATAAAGGCTGTTGAATCAGACGGCGAGGGAGTGGGACTTTTCAGAACAGAATTCCTGTTTATGGACAGAAATTCAATCCCCACAGAGGACGAGCAGTTTGTCGCATATAAAAAGGCGGCTCTTATACTAAAGGATAAGTCGCTTATCATCAGAACACTCGACATCGGCGGCGACAAGGACCTGCCGTATCTCGGACTTGAAAAGGAAGAAAATCCGTTTATGGGTTTCAGAGCAATCAGATATTGCCTGAAAAACCGTGACCTTTTTAAAACCCAGCTCAGAGCAATTCTTCGTGCAAGCGCATTCGGTGACATTAAAATAATGTTTCCGCTTATCACAACGGTCGATGAACTGCGTGAGGGCAAAGCGCTTGTTGAAGAGGTTAAGTCAGAGCTTCGTGAAAAAGAAATTAATTTCAATGAAAATATACAGGTTGGCGTGATGATGGAAACCTCATCAGCCGCAGTGATTGCCGATTTGCTTGCTAAGGAAGCAGACTTTTTCAGCATCGGCACAAACGACCTCACAGGCTACACAATGGCATGCGATCGAGGAAACAGCGACGTATCATACCTTTATTCGGCACTCCAGCCGAGTGTTCTGCGACTTATAAAGCACATAATAGAGTGCGGCGTAAAGAACGGCATACCCGTTGGTATGTGCGGTGAAGCAGCGGCAAACAGAATGATGATACCGCTATTAATTTCCTTTGGCTTGACGGAATTCAGCGTATCTGCTCCGTCGGTGCTTAAAGTCAGAAAGACCATTTCAACATGGACAAAGAATGAAGCTGACGAGGTAGCCGAAAAGGTTATGTCAATGTCAACTGAAAAGGAAATTTTTGATTATCTTAAAACAGTAATCTGAGTATAACTCATTTGTTTTTTCCATATTACCCCTTTGAAACCTCCCGATTTTTAACAGTCGGGAGGTTTTTGTATGTTTCAGAAGAATTGAAAAAATGAATTAATTATTTTTAATTAATGTATTAAGATTGTTTTTTGAAATAATGTCTGTTATACTGATATATAAATAGATTTTAAAGTGATTTTGCAAACGGAAGGAGCGGCACATTATGCTGAGAAGCAGAGAAACAAAAATTCTGAACTTCATATGTGTTACGCTTGTTTTGCTTGCAGGTGTTGTCCGAAATCTGGGGTACTATTTCGGTACTTTCTCCTATAACAGCATTATCTTTATGCTTTTTACTGCCTCGGCTTTAATCTGGATTTATCAGCTTCAGCGGCGTCTTATACAGCCTGATGTGCGGCGAAATCTGACGTTGTGTGCTCTTATGATAATTTTCTGGATGATGCTGAGGACGATAAAATATGAGTTTTTGCCCGACGGCAGCTTTACCATGCGGTATGCGTGGTATCTATATTACGTTCCGCAGACGTTTTGCGTGTTGATGATGTTTTTCTCGGTGCTTCATATTGGCAGACCGCAGAACCGCCCGATAAGCCGCTTTTGGAATTTGCTATACATTCCGGCAGTGATAATTATATTGGGCATTTTAACAAATGATTTTCATCAGCTTGCGTTCTGTTTTCCTGACGGTCTGGCAAATTGGAACGACAGTGACTACATACACGGATTGTTTTATTATATATCGGTTTTATGGGTTGCCGTGCTGTTTGTATCAATTCTTATCATAGTTTTTGTGCGGTGTGCCGTACCGGAAAATCGGCGTAAAATCTGGCTTCCGATGATTCCTTTGATTTTAGCGGTTGTTTATTGTCTTTCCTATATTTTTGACGAGGTCGGCTTGCTTGTCAGAACATTCAAAATGCCTGAATTTATGTGTTTTATTTTTGCTGCATTTATGGAGTGCCTTATTTCGGTGCATCTTATTCCGTCAAATGACAGCTACGGGGACTTTTGGAATGCGTCCTCAATCGGAGCAGGAATTATGGATAATAACGGAGTAATAAGATACAAATCCGAACAGAGCGTGCCCGTTACCGAGGAGCAGATTCGAAACGCAGAAAAGAGCGCAATTCTTCTTGATGACGGGAAGTTTCTGTTGAAAAGTCATGCAATACACGGCGGTTTCGGTTATTGGACAAAGGATATTTCCGAAATAAACCGTCTTAATAGTGAGCTTGCGGATCTGGGAGATGTGCTGACCGAGGAAAACGCTATGCTTGATGCGGAAAATAAGCTCGCGGAAGAACGCATAAGAATTGAACAGCAAAGCAAGCTTTATGATGATATTGCCAAAAGCGTAAGTCCTCAGCTTGATAAAATCAGTATGATTATAGACAAGCCTGCAAAGAATGATGAGAATTTTGAACTGAAAATGAAATATGCATGCATTCTTTACGCATATATTAAAAGGCTTTCAAATATGCTGTTGCTTTTTCATCAGAATGAGTTTATTTCAAGCGGTGAGCTTTGCCTTGCTATAGCAGAATCACTTGAATATGTTCGCTTATGCGGAATAAAGGCATATTTTGATTATTGCGGAGAAGCTGAGTTAAAGGGTGAATATGTACTGCTTGCATATGAAGTATTTGAGTATGTGCTGGAGTCGGGTATTCCAAAAACAGACGCAGTGCTTGTAAATCTTGAAATATCGGCTGATTTTCTGATTTTGCGAATTGAGATGAACAACCCGAATGAAATAATATCAGAAGATTTTATGAAAGATAAAATTTCTGCTCTCGGCGCAACGCTTGAAACAGAAACAGAGCAGACAACAGAATACGTTTCACTTGTTCTGCCCCTTGGAGGTGAAAGCGTATGATAACATACTATGGGATTTCTTCCTCGTGGCATATATTTTTCGGTATATGTGTTTTGCTTTTAATGATTATATCCGTATCAATTCTTGTCGACGTCTGTGTTCTGCGTTTGCGTAAAAGGTACATTTTGCTGTCGGCAGTGCTTTTGCTTGAAGTTATGTTTTTGCTTCAGGGATTTGCCGACGTGTGCCTTAAAACAGCACAAGGACAACAATTTCACTTCTTCTCTGACATAATAGGCAATATGCCTGTTTTTGCCCTCGTACTCTGGTTTGTCCTTTCTGCTGTAGGTGAAGCAGTGTTCCTTGTGTATATACGCCACACAAAGAAAAATATCCTCACTGCCGGAGCAATCAAAGAAAGCCTTGATGCCTTGCCCGACGGAGTTTGCTTTTATCGGTCAGACGGTCAGCCGATGCTTGTCAATACTCAGATGAATAAAATCAGCGGCGAGCTGTTCGGTACAGAAATAATGAATGCCAATAGCTTCATCAATAATCTGCAAATGAATAAATCTGAAAGTAAAGCAAAGATTATCAGCACAGAGCCGACGCTTGTAATTCAGACTGATGAAAAAATCTGGGATTTCCGCAGTAATACGCTGTCCGTCGGAAGCTCAGAAGTGCAGGAACTTGTTGCCTATGACGTAACCGGGCAGTACCTTCTCAATCAGGAGCTTGATTTGAGAAACAAAAGGCTGAGCAGTGTTAATGAGCGTTTGCGCAGGTACAGCAACGATGTTGAACGCATCACAACAGAAAAAGAGATACTCAATGCAAAAATGAAGGTGCACGATGACATTGGCCGTTCACTTCTTGCTTTCCGTTCGTACCTTGCAAAGCCTGAGTCACAACGTGACATAGAAAACGTACAGCTTTTGTGGAGGTACACCATATCGGTAATGAAAAAAGAGGCGGTATCCGATGTCAGGAGCAACGACTGGGATTTGCTTTTAAAGGCGGCAAAGGCTGTAGACGTCACTGTTGAGCTGAATGGTGAGTTGCCCGAAAAGGGTGATGTAAGGCACGCTCTGATTGCTTCTCTGCATGAATGTCTGACAAATACAGTAAAACATGCAAAGGGAAACCGACTGTATATGAATATTCATACTGACAAATCCTTGCTAATTGCGGAAATTACAAATAACGGAACTCAGCCGGATGGTGAGATAAAGGAAACAGGCGGCTTGAAAAATCTTCGCCATATGGTAGAATCGGCAGGCGGATTTATGACAGTAGAAACTAAACCTCAGTTTCGCTTAGTTTTAAGATTTCAAGGAGGAGAGTAAAATGCCAAAAACTAAAGTTATGATTGTGGACGACCAGTTTGTTTCACGTCAGCTCTTTGAGATGTATTTAGAATCCTCTGAAAACTATGAGCTGGCATATTCTTTAGAGTCTGCAATGTTTGCCGATACCTTTGTGCTCAAAAATAAAATAGACCTAGTGTTAATGGATATTCTTATGAGCGACGGCTCAAACGGTCTGGACGCCGCCGCAAGAATCAAGAAAAACTGCCCCGAAACAAAAATAATTGCCGTCACCTCAATGCCCGAGGTTTCGTGGATAAAAAGAGCACATCAGATAGGAATTGAAAGCTTCTGGTACAAGGAAGTGTCAAAGGAAACAATTCTTGACGTTATGGACAGAACAATGAAGGG
>JBJFHX010000176.1:0-7993 GCA_051893995.1 Ruminococcus sp. | reverse complement strand
GGAATAAAATCTGTGATGAAAAAAACAGAACGTGGTATTGAAAGATATGAAACCAGACTTGCTGTGCGTCTGTACAATAAATTAAAGAATATTCCGGGTGTTGTACTCTACACCGATTCGCCGGAAAAGCACAGATGCGTTCCTGTAATTTCTTTTAATATAGAAGGACTTGACAGCGAAGAAATAGCTGAAATTCTCGACAAACGCTACAATATTGCAGTCAGATCAGGACTCCATTGCGCACCCCTTGCGCACGAATTTTTCGGGACAAATGATACCGGCACTGTAAGAGCAGTTTTATCGGTTTTTTCAACCTGCGAACAGGTTGATTATTTTGCTTCGTCAATAAGAACAATAAATAAATTCAAAAAAGAATTAAAAAAGGTTGCAATTGATATTTAATATGTGTTAAAATAAAAACACAACGTACAAAGATTAAGGCGTTTTATTTCTTGGCTATCAAATTTAAAACGCCTGTTTTGTGCGGCAAAGTCTTGAGAGGGGGAAACGCAATGGAAATAATCAACAACATTTTTTCGATTTTCAGAACAATTCAGATCAGGGATATTGTTGATATTTTGGCGATTGCGATTTTGATTTTCGGACTTTTCAAGCTAATCAGAGAAACGAGAGCCGTTCAGCTTTTAAAGGGTATTTTACTTCTTTTTATCGTTTATTTTATTTCTTCACTGTTCGGACTGACGATGCTGTCGTCGTTGCTTCAGACCTTTTTTGAAGCATCAGTTGTAATTATTGTAATAATTTTCCAGCCCGAGCTGCGTAAGCTTCTTGAGCAGATGGGAAGAAATAATACATATAAAAAATATATAAAAATTTTTTCCAAACACAGAAAAAGTGATGAATGGAAAAAGGCTGTTAAAAAGTCAATTGTTGACGCAGCAGATACCTCGCTTTTGTTTTCACGCTCCAAAACAGGTGCGTTGCTCGTGTTTGAACGTGAGATTATGCTATCCGACATAGCTTCAACAGGTACTGTAATTGATGCCGAAACTTCTGTTGCTCTTTTCGGAAATATATTTTTCAACAAAGCGCCTTTGCACGACGGAGCCAGTATAATTCGTGACGGAAAGCTCTATGCCGCAGGCTGCATACTTCCTTTGACTGACAATAAGAATGTAGATATAAATCTCGGAACAAGACACAGAGCTGCTCTGGGTATCAGCGAGCAAAGTGATGCTGTTGTTCTCGTTGTCAGCGAGGAAACAGGCATTATTTCACTTGCCATAAACGGTGTGTTGCTTCGTGATTTCACAAGAGATTCGCTCATTGATAAGCTTGAAGAATTTTTGCTTGAAGATTATCTTGATGATGACGAGAAGAAAAAAGATAAGAAAAAGGGGAGGTCTAAAAGTTGAAAAAAGACAATTTCTCCCTGAATAAACTAATGCAAAACAACAAATTCATTTTTGTTCTCGCAATAGTAATTTCGTTTTCAATCTGGGTTTATTCCGGTCTTGGTGCGACTAACGATACAAATGTTACATTAAGCAATATTCCTATTCAGATTGAGCTTTCTGATGAAGCCAGAGATAACGGACTGCAGATTTTTTCCGGCAGTGAGCAGACTGCTTCTGTCACTGTTACCGGCAACAGAGCCGTTCTCGGTTCTGTAAATGAATCCGACGTTACCGTAACCGCTGCGGCAAACTCAATCAATTCTTCCGGCAGCTACAGCTTGCCTGTTTCTGCGTCTAAAACCAATCCTTCGGCTAACTTTCAGATTACATCGGCAGTAGCTCCGTCGACAATAAGCGTGGTTGTTGATTATTTCCGTGAGAGTACCTATCAGATAATGGATAATCACATTGTCTATAAGGTTGCCGACGGATATTACGGTGTTACTTCTCTTTCATCAAAATCTGTTATAATTTCAGGACCGCAGACTGAGATTTCTAAAATTGATAAGGTTTATGCCGTTGCTGAAATAAACGGAACACTTACAGAATCCGTTGAAACTGATGCTGAGCTTGTTTTGTATGATAAAAATAACAATCAGCTGTCTACCGAGCTTTTTACAATGGACGTAAAATCAGTTAAAGCAACTGTAACTGTAATGCCCGAAAAGACTGTTGAAGTCAAGCCGACATTTGTAAATAAACCTGACGGACTTGAAATTACCGATGATATGATTTCTATTGAGCCTTCAACAATTCTTCTTGCAGGTCCTGCTGAATTGCTTGATTATACTTACTCAGTTAATCTTGAAGCGATTGATTTCTCAACTCTAAAAGCTGAAAAAAAGACATTCCCGTCACTCGGAATTGATATTCCTGCAGATTGCAAGAATCTGAGCAATTCCACATCTGCTAAAGTTACGCTTGATTTAAGCAATTTGTCAACAAAGTCCTTTACTGTTGATCAATTCTCCGTTAACGGTCTTGCAAATGAATATAAAGCTGAAGTTACTCAGAAAAGTATTTCCGTTACGATTATCGGACCTAAAGATGAGATTGACAATCTTTCCGAGTCTGACATAACTGCAGTTATTGACACTTCAAATTCAAAGGGAATAACCGGTTCGGTACAAATGCCCGTAACATTTAAATTTGACACATCAAAGAGTTGTTGGGCATACGGTGACTATAAAGCAAATTTAACAATTTCCGAAAAATAATTTTCTTCAAAAGGGCAGACTTTTATGTCTGCTCTTTTTTAACAATAAATCCTTTTGAATTTTGTACATTTAACTTTCTTGTATGTTACTATTGAATAAATAATAAATTTGATAATTGTTTAAATATACAAAAAATAATCTCTATGTTGTTCAAAAATACATATTGTGCTATAATTTAATTGTCTAAAAATACACAATAAAGGAGAACAACTATGAAAAGACATCGCAAAATCACGAGCCTTCTTCTTGTTGCGGCTATGATGCTTACGGCTTTTGCAGCTACAGCATTTACTGCTTCTGCAGCAACAGACGGTTCAAGTGTATATTTTGACAATTCCAAATACAACTGGGAAAATGTCTATGTATACGCTTACGGCACAAAGAACAACGCTGAATGGCCAGGAGAACTTATGGAAAAGACCGATGACGGTCTTTACACAAAGAGTTTTCCATCTTCTTATAAGTCCGAAAGTATTATTTTCACAAACGGACTTGAAAAGGATGAGGGCAAGGAGCAGTACCCCACCGGTGCAGGACTTTCTCTCAAAGCAGGCGAGTGCAAGCTTCTGACTGCAGATTTGAACTGGGTTGATTACGGTAAGCCTGATGACCATGGATACGGTTTCTGCTATACTGCATCGGGAACAGGTTTCTCAACTGACAGTATGCAGGTTAAACTCGGTCTTAAGAATGCGACAAAAGGCTACTATTCAATTGACGGCTCTGAAAAGACTGCGTTTTCACAGGATGAAATCATCAGCGTTGGCGATGGTAAAATCGGTAATTCTACCGTAACGCTTACTCTTTATGCTACCGGTTCAGACGGAGTTGAAACTGAGCAGACCTATACATTCAAAAAGAGCTTTACTCAGACAAAGACAACTTTCTCATCTGCATCTGACGGTCACACAACAGAGGCTGAAACAGGTTATTACGCAACAAACCCCGAATTACAGCTTGGTAAAAATAAAACTATTACTGTAGACGGCGATGTAAGCGACTGGGACAGCTCAATGATTATTGCTCAGGGTGTTGCTAATGATGACCCGAGAGTTTATATGCCCTCAGCAATGCACGAGCAGCCATGGGACGCATATGCGCTCTATGCAGCATGGGATAATGAGAATCTCTACTTTATGTGGGAAATGGCTAACACAACATACATCATTTCACCCGAAGACAATTTTGCCGCATCAAATGAGGCACGTCCCTGGAGAAACAGTATTCCTATGTATCTTGCACTTTCTATTGACCCCTCTAAGCAGTCAACAGGTAAGGCTGTCGGAACTAATAAAGACGGCTCAACCTATACAAATCCCTTTGTATGGGGTTGTGACGGCGGTGTAGCAAAGGATGGCGGTACAAGCTTTACTACTCACATTGATACACTTATCGCAATGGATTCCAATAACTCAAACGGCGGTGCAGCAATATTCAAGGCTGACACACTTGATTCAGACGGAACATATATGTTCAATTATGATACAAGAGTTCCGATTGGCGTAAGATCATTCCAGGCACAGGACAACCAGAACGGATTCAAGATTAAGTACGCAAACGGTACTGCAAGCGATACACTTTTCGGTATTAACAGTCCCAAAGGTTCACGTATTCTCGGCGATAATACTGATGCTAATTCAAACTGGGTAGATTTCTTTGACCTTGGATATAAAGAAAGCTATGGCTTTATTTATGAGGTTGCAATTCCGCTTTCAACTCTCGGAATTGACAAGAATTATATCGAAACAAATGGTATCGGTGCAATGCAGATTCTCACATACGGTACATCAGGTATGGATACACTTCCTCACGACCCGTCAATGCTTGATAACGCTGATGTTGAGTACAGCTACGATCCGTCAACTTCACACGAAAAAGAAGACGTTGATAACATCACTGTTCCTCTTGCAAGAGTAGGTGCACTTCTTGATGACACAGTTATAAACTATGCTCCGCTTGAAGTAAACTTCGGTGCCGATCTCAACTCAGGTCAGTCAGCAGGCACAACAATCAACCTTAAAGCAGAAGCATATAATTCAACAGGAAATGTTGAATATGAATTTGCAATTAACGGAAAATCTGTTCAGAAGTCATCATCAGATACCTATACCTGGACTCCGACAGAGACAGGCACATATCAGCTTTCTGTAACTGCTACAGATTCAGACGGAAATAGCGTAACTGAAAACGTAAGCTATACAATAGGTGCTGCTCAGAAAACTTACGAACTCGGTGACGTAAACCTTGACGGCGTTGTAAATGTAAATGACGCTACCGAAATTCAGAAGTACTGCGCAGAGATTGTAGTATTTAATGAATTACAGCTCAGCCTTGCTGATTTCAATCATGACGGCTCAGTTACTATCTCAGACGCTACTGAAATTCAGCGCTTTGCAGTTTTATAATCTGTCGTTAAGTAAAATTAAATAAATAATAGCTGTCGGGCAATAAAGCATTAATTTATTGCCTGACAGCTATTTTGTTTTTTGTATTGTATTTATTTTATATTTTAATTCTGCTTTGACTGCCTCTGCGGACACTTGCAGTATCCATATCGTCGAAGTTGTGATTTCTTACGCTTTGAACAAGACCAAGACAAATAAGTGTGCTCAACGCAGAAGAACCTCCCGAACTGAACAACGGCAATGTAATACCGACAACAGGGAAAAAGCCAAGAGTCATCCCGATGTTAATTATACTCTGTGCACAAATTGTTGCAAATACACCCGAGCAGATATATCTTCCTTGCAACTCATTAGAATTCTTAGCATTTAAAATAACCTTAATAATTATTCCGAAAAGTATCACGAGCAGCAGCATACATCCGATAAATCCAAGCTCCTCTCCGGCTACGGTAAAGATGAAGTCATTTTCCTGCTCAGGCACGATTCCGTATTCAACTCGTGAGCCGTTATAAAGTCCGCTTCCCGTAAGTTCTCCGCTTGCAATAGATACCTTTCCCTGATATTGCTGCCAACCGTAGTTTGTCATAGCATTACCGTCAATGTCAAACAAAGCAATAATCCTGTTTCGGTGCTCATCGTTCATAAAAAAGTTCCATATAAGCGGTATCCCGATCAAAAGCAACCCTCCGAGTATTGCAAAATACCTGAGCTGAACGCCTGCCGTAAAGGTCATAATAAGAAAAATGAATCCGAAAATCAGTACAGTACCGTCGTCACCCTGAATATGAATCACAGCCATAGGAAGTGCGGCATGCAGAACAAGAGTAAGTACACCGACAGGATTTTCAATTAATCCTTTTTCTTTGAGATAAGAAAGGTGCTTTGTAAAAGTAATGATAAAGCATATTTTTATAAATTCCGAGGGTTGAATTGTAAATCCTCCCGGAAGCTCAATCCAAGCAGTATCATCAGTTCCTGCAACCTGAATTCCGAATAAAAACACAAGTGCTGCAAGAACTGCGGCTATTAATGCCGAGAAGTACCACTTTCGTACTAAATACCTGTAATCAGCTATTGAAATAACAACAGCTGATATAATGCCTGCAATTACTGCCGCAAGCTGTGTTCTAAGATAATTGTAATCACCCGAACGCTGCATACTTGAAATTAACAAAAGACTGTAAATTACTGCGGCAAAGGTGAGTAACCAAAGAACAAAATCAGTCCTTTTAAGGTAATCACCAACCGAATTTGTAAATTTATTCAAACCAAACGCCTCAATATAAACAAAATATAATAATGCTAATAATTATTATATTAAATTATAATGTCAATATCAAGTATATTTTCAAATTGGAATAATAAATCAGCTCTGTTTGATATAATATAATTATTAATGTGTGGAGGTGCACTCAAAATGTTATCGGATATTGAAATAGCTCAGCAGGCGAAACTCCTGCCTATCAAAGAGGTTGCCGCAAAAATCGGAATTTCGGAAGACGAACTCGAATTTTACGGAAAATACAAAGCAAAGCTTTCTGATGAGCTAGCAAACAGGGTGAAAAATAACCCTGATGGAAAACTCATACTTGTAACTGCAATCAATCCCACTCCTGCCGGTGAGGGTAAAACAACCACAACAGCAGGTCTCGGACAGGCTATGGCTAAAATCGGAAAGAACGCAATAATTGCCCTTCGTGAGCCGTCACTCGGCCCCGTTTTCGGAATCAAGGGCGGTGCCGCAGGCGGCGGATACGCACAGGTTCTTCCAATGGAGGACATCAATCTTCATTTTACAGGTGATATGCACGCAATTACTGCGGCAAATAACCTTTGCTGTGCAATGCTTGACAACCATATGCAGCAGGGAAATGCTCTTAATATCGACCCCAGAAGAATTCTTATTAAGCGTTGCCTTGATATGAACGACCGTGCTTTGAGAAATATTGTAGTCGGTCTTGGCGGAAAGGTGAACGGAATCCCCAGAGAGGACCATTTTATCATTACTGTAGCGTCAGAAGTAATGGCTATTCTCTGCCTTGCAAATGATATTGAAGATTTAAAACAGCGTCTTGGAAAAATTCTTGTTGCTTACACATACTCGGGCGAGCCTGTTTATGCAAAGGATTTAAAGGCTGACGGTGCTATGACTGCACTCTTAAAAGATGCAATCAAACCAAACCTTGTTCAGACTCTTGAGGGTACTCCTGCAATAATGCACGGTGGACCTTTTGCAAATATCGCGCACGGCTGCAACAGCGTAAGAGCTACAAAGCTTGCATTAAAGCTTGCCGATTACTGCATAACTGAGGCTGGCTTCGGTTCTGACCTCGGTGCTGAAAAGTTCCTTGATATCAAGTGCCGCTATGCCGGTCTTTCACCGTCTGCAATTGTAATTGTAGCTACCTGCCGTGCACTTAAATATAACGGCGGTGTTCCGAAAGCAGAGGTTTCAAATGAAAACCTTGATGCTCTTAAAAAGGGTATTGTAAATCTTGGCGTTCATATTGAAAATATGCGCAAATACAACGTTCCTGTTATCGTTGCAATCAACCGTTTCGGTACAGACAGTAAAGAAGAACTTGAATATATCGAAAACTACTGCCGTGAAAACGGAGCTGATTTTGCACTTTCCGACGTATTCGGAAAAGGCGGCGAAGGCGGTATTGAGCTTGCCAAAAAGGTAGTTGAGGCTTGCGAAAAGCCGTCTGATTTTGCTCCGATTTACTCGCTTGACCTTACAGTCAAGGAGAAGATTGAAAAAATTGCAACTACAATTTACGGTGCAAATAAAGTTAATTACACAACAGCCGCTGAAAAGGCAATAAAAGAGATTGAGGCTCTCGGAGCAGACAAGCTTCCCGTTTGTATTGCAAAAACGCAGTATTCACTTTCAGACAATCCTGCTTTACTCGGTGCACCGAAAAACTTTGAAATCACCGTAAGAAACGTT
>JBJFHX010000175.1:0-8002 GCA_051893995.1 Ruminococcus sp. | reverse complement strand
TATCCAATCAACACACACTATTACAAATTCGGAGCGTAGCGACCATTAACTCCACACTCCACTCTCCACACTCCAAACTAATCCAAATTATGGTTTATCAGTTAGCGCCTGAATCCCATTTGTAGCCGAGTCCCCAAACGGTGATAATGTGCTTGGGGTTTGACGGCTCGTCTTCGACCTTCATTCTTAAACGTCTGATGTTAACGTCAACGATTTTATCCTCGCCCACATAAGCGTCGCCCCATACGTGGTTGAGAATGTCGATTCTGTCAAGCGCAACGCCGGGATTTGAGAAGAAGTATTCCATAATCTGAAACTCAACCTGAGTAAGCTCAATCATCTTTCCGTTTTTGAGCAGTGCACGGTTGCGCAGATTGAGCGTAAACTCGCCTGACTTAAGCTCCTCTTTAAAGTTATTCTCGGAGTGCGACTGAGCAAGAGCCACACGTCTGTAGAGCGAATCGACTCTTGCGAGCAGTTCGCTGGGTGAAAACGGCTTTGTAACGTAGTCGTCGGCACCGAGCATAAGTCCCGTTACCTTATCCATTTCCTGCGTTTTTGCCGAAAGCATAATAATTCCGATTCCGCCGTTGCGGTTTCTCAGCTCCTTGCAGACCTGAAAACCGTCGATTCCCGGCATCATAACGTCAAGAATTGCAACGTCAAAATCGCCGTCGTTTTCGTCATACTTCTGCAGAGCCATTTCTCCGCAGTCAGCTTCAACAACGTCGTAGCCTGCACGTGTAAGATTGATTACAACAAAGTCACGGATTGCAGACTCGTCTTCACAAACAAGTATTTTCTTCATAACAAAACCTCCAAGTTCAACCAATCAGACAGATGTTTCGGTAAGAATAGCAAACGACTTCTTGATTTCGTCGTCTGTCATTGCATACTGACTGTCTGTATCTGAATTTATAAACGCATATGCGTATCTGTTATCCTTATATATAAGGGTATAGTCGTCGTTATCCCTGCCTTTTTCCCATTCAGCGGTATCAAAAACCTTTATCTCAAAAAGCTTGTTGCCGAGAGCGGATTTTTTCCACTCGTAAAAAGCAGTTGTGTTATCTTTTGTTGAATTAATTGCCGTCACCGAATCAGCAAGCCAGCTGTCGGGAATTTTTATAGTAAAACCAAAGTTATAGTTTGCAACCATACTGCACTTTGGCAAAAACGACTCGTCTTCGGCGGAAAACGAATTCCACGTTATTTTGTCTGCAACCGTTTCCGCAGGCTCCTTTTCGGAATGCGGCAGTTTTTGTACCGCAGGAAAATCCACCGACATATCGTTGTCTATATCTGTGCAGATTACGTTGCAGTTTCGTTGGGTAAAGTTCTTGGTATTTTCCTTATAAAGAGGATTCCTGAGCAGAGAAAGCTCCTTGTTGTAATAGATTATCTGCGTGTTGATTTCGCCCGTTGCAAATTCACCGTCAATAAAAATTCCCAGCGTTTCACTGCCTATATCAGAAGATACAACATTTCTGAATTTAATGACATTCGGGTCCATTGCAACTACAGCCTTTGAATAAAGCGACTTTTTATTTTCGTCAAATTGAAGCATTGAGGCGCTTGCCTCATTCTCCGAGGTGTAAAGCGAAAGCGTCATTACCTCGTCTTTTTCATCGGAGATAAAATCACCGCAGTAGAATGCGGAATACTTCTGCCCAGCCTTGATTTCTTCGGTCTTTCCGTCGGAATACGAATAGCAGGACAAAAGATTTATATTCTGGGTGTAGGTTGAATATCCCACAAGAATTTCAAGCGTATCACTGCCCGAAACGTCGGCAAAATCAACGCAGTCAATATCGGTTGTGTCTGTTATATTGTCGGACGACAGCTTCCATTCGTTCTCGTCAGAGTACATAACAAGCATATGTATTCTCGCAACGTCCTCGCTGTCACGGTAAAAGGCAACAGCCTCGTCTGTTCCGTCACCGTCAAGGTCAGACATAATAATCGCACTGCGGTAGCTTCCGCTTTTGGGATATTTCAGTGTGTATCCGTTTTTTGCCGTATCTGAAATAAGCTGTTCAATTTCGGCTTCATCACCCATTGTTTTCGGAGGCCGCAAAAGGCTGTCGGAGCCTATGTCTGTAATATTGCATCCCGCCGTTGATACGGCAATCAATGCGGTAATTAAAAAAACTGAAAATAGATTTTTAATTTTCAAACGACAGCCTCCTTTCAATTTGAATTTACAATTTACAATTAAAAATTAACAATTAAGGGTCGGTCGAGTGCCTCGACACGCAAATCTCCGAATTTATAATAATGCGTTTTGTCAGAAAAGTTTTCAAATTGAATTAATATTTGATATATTGGTGACGTTTCGGGATGTCAGGGATGCCATCCCCTACGGCAATATAATATAAGTTCATAAACTCTTAACGCTGTAAGCTGTATTATAATTTAGTTTACTGAAAATTGTTAATTGTTATTTGTTAATTGTTAATTGAAATTTGTTTTCTGCTTTGCAATCAGGTATTTAATCTTTATTCCCTCTGCCGAGAACATTTTTTCGTGCTCGGTTTCGATATTGTCCTTTACGTCGCTGTTGTGCAAATCACGTGTGAGATAGGTTATCTCATATCCGCTCTGCTCAAAATACTCAAGACTTTCGTCAAAAAGCTCGTCATCATCGGTTTTGAAACGGATTTCAGCGTCCTTTTTCAAAAACTTTTTGTACATTTCAAGCTTTTTGTAGTATGTAAGCCTGCGTTTTTTATGCTTAGGTCTGGGCCACGGATTGCAGAAATTAATGTACAGCCTTTCAATTTCATCGTCTGCTGTGATGATTTTGTCGAGCTGTTCAACATTGTAATTTACAAGCAAAAGGTTTGTAATATCGTCCTGCGTTTTGCCGTTTTCCTCAAACAGCTTTACTATTGTTCTCCTGCCAACGCCGAGCATATCAATTTTAATGTCGAGCGCAATTATATTTTTATCGGGATTTTCAAGCGCAAGCCTGCCTGCAAATCCGCCCTTGCCGCATCCGATTTCAAGGTAGAGCGGCTGTTCCTTTTTAAAAGCCTTTTTCCACTGTCCCGAATGCTCCTCGGGATTTTTCACGAAGAAGTCGCAGACGGCAAGCTCAGGCTCTGCCCATTTCTTTTTTCTTATTCTCATATTTCCTCATTCACACCCGAAAAGGGCGCACCACTACATATTGTTATTCATCGTATTATTATATCAAAAAGTTACAAATTATGCAATAAATATTTTATGTTATATGAATATTCGGTTAAATAAATTTAATATTATCCGAATATGCTTTCGATTTTGTAAAAATAACGTCTGAAAAATTGTCCGAAAGCTTATTTATCAGCGGTAAAATTACAATATCTTCACTTTTAAAGTGACCTGCGTCAATAATGTTTATACCGAGCTCGTTGGCGGCGATGATTTCGTGGTGCTTTATCTCGCCTGTTACAAGAACGTCTGCACCGATTTGTGCCGCTGCAAAGATTTCCGAACCGCCTGCGCCCGAAGAAACGGCTACCTTTTTAACGCTTTTCTTAACGTCCGTATAGCGCAGTCCGTTGCAGTTAAGTACTGATTTTACATTTTCGGCAAAGGCTTTCATCTCGGTTTCCTTTTCAAGCTCACCGACAAACAGACACTCGCCCTTGTCGCTTTTAACGGTATTTTTTACACCGACTGCATTTGCAAGGCAGAGATTCACTCCGAAGTTCTCGCTTAAATCGAGGTTTGTGTGCATACAAAGCGCAGATATTCCATACTTTGCCAGAAGATACGGCGCATCTGTTGTGTCAAGTCTTTTTATCGGATTAAAAATAACGGGGTGGTGGCTTATAATCAGCTCACAGCCAAGCTTTTGCGCTTCAATTACCACTTCACCCGTAATGTCGAGCGACACCAGCACTTTTGTCACATTTGCGTTTCTGTCGCCCACAAGCAGTCCGACATTGTCAAAATCCATTGCGCTGTCAGTCGGCGCAAAGCCCTCAAAGAAAGCCATAATTTCATTAATCGTTGTCATAAATTTTCTCCCGTATCCTGTCTGCAAGCGCAGCAAAGCGCACATCTCCGACAGCTTGTTTTGAAAGTCTGTTTAAATGACCTTCAACAAAGCGAAGATGCGTTTCATTTGTTTTCGATGATAACTCTCCGAGATAGCAGTAAAGCTCATCGGCGCAGTGCTTTTCGCCGCTGTATTTTACAAGCAGTACCGTGTAGCATTTTCCCGACGCAACACAGCAGTCCTGCTTAAGTATTTTAAAGCCGTTTTCGCACAGCCACGCAATGAGCACCTCGCTCTTTGTCATAGGCTGTAAAATAAAGTGCTTTGAGCTGTCAGTTGCAAATGAGCACTCCGAGAGGATTTTTGCAATCAGCTCGCCGCCCATTCCTGCAATGACAATATCGTCGGCTTCATCGGACTTTATTTCCTTAAGTCCGTCGCTCAGACGAGTTTCAATTCTGCCGCTCATTCCCGACTCAGCAATCGTGCTCTGCCCACGCTTAAGCGGTTCGGGGTTAATATCGGCGGCAACTGCGCTTGGGCATCTGCCAATACGGCACAGCCACACGGGTAAATACGCATGGTCTGTGCCGATGTCTGCAAGCTTTGCACCTTTTCGGACAAAGTCTGCGCAGAGCTTTAAACGGTTATCAAGCTGTGATGATGAATTACTCATTCGCCGATTGCTTCGTTGAGAGCGTCAATCAAAGCGTCTGCGTCTGCGCCGTGAACCATACAAGCCTCTTCAATTGTTTCGCCTCTTGATGCAGGACAACCAAGGCAGTGCATACCGATGCTGAAGAAAAGCTCTGCTGTTTCGGGGTGCTTGTCAAGAACGTCACCGATGATTGAATTTTTAGTTATAGCCATAATTTTTACCTCCGAGGTTTTATTTAAAATCCTTGCAGAAAACTGCAAGTTTATTATACCATATAAAAACAGTGTTTAAAAGAAATTTTTTATTTGATTTTGTTTAAACAGTATCACGTTGCCGACCAGTATTTTCTGTCAAGACTTCTGTACTGTACGGCTTCGAGGACGTGCTCGGAACGTATTACCTCCGACTGCTCCAAATCCGCAATCGTTCGTGCAACCTTTAAAACCCTGTCATATGCTCTTGCGGTAAGTCCGAGACTTTCAAATGCGTCCTTAAGCGTCTTTTCAGCCGCCTTGTCGATTATGCAGGCTTTTTCAAACTGCTCTGCGTTGATTTTTGCGTTGCACAGTGTTGAACTGCCTTCAAAGCGTTCACGCTGAATTTTCCTTGCTGTGTCAACACGCTTTTTGATTTCAGCCGAGCTTTCGGTAATTTCAGAGCTTCGCAGCTCGTCAAATTTTACAGGCGGCACTTCAACGTGAATGTCAAAACGGTCAAGCAACGGTCCCGAAATCCTGTTCAGGTAACGCTTGATTTTTACGTCCGAGCAAGTACAACGGTTTGTTCCGTCGCCGTAATAACCGCACGGGCAGGGATTCATAGCCGCCACAACCATAATTGAGCAGGGGTATGTACAGTTCTGCCCCGAACGTGAAATCGTAATCTGCGAATCCTCAATCGGCTGTCTTAAAACCTCAAGCACATTGCGTGAAAACTCGGGTAATTCGTCAAGAAAAAGCACTCCGTTGTGTGCAAGAGATACCTCGCCCGGCTTAATTGTGCCCGTTCCGCCTCCGCCGAGTCCGACAGCCGTTACCGTATGGTGCGGTGAACGGAAAGGTCGTGTTTCAACAAGTCCGTCAATATGCAGTGTGCCGGCGATTGAGTGGATTTTTGTAGTTTCAATCATCTCGTCAAACGTCATATCCGGCAGAATTGACGGCAGACGCTTTGCAAGCATACTTTTGCCCGAGCCGGGAGGACCGATTAACAGAATATTGTGACCTCCTGCGGCGGCAATTTCAAGTGCACGCTTTGCTTCAAACTGCCCCTTTACCTGCGAAAAGTCGGGAACAAATCCGTCAGAATGTTCTGCGTTATTAGATTTCGGCGTTGCAGGTTCCATACATTCCTGACCGTTAAGAATATTTTTCAGCTGTACTATTTCTCTGACAGGATAAACCTCGATTCCGTCTACAACCGCTGCCTCGCTGACGTTTCCGGCAGGTACAAAAATCTTCTTAATCCCGCACTCTCTTGCCTTAATAACCATCGGCAGAACGCCGTTAATGCTCCTTGTTTCACCGCTGAGCGAAAGCTCGCCGATAAAGGCGCAGTCGGAAATATCGGTAACAATCTGCCCTGTCAGCTTTAAAAGCGCAACGCAAATGGGTAAATCGTAAATCGGACCTTCCTTTTTTATGTCGGCAGGTGCAAGATTTAAGATTATGTGTGACGAAGGGAGCTTGAAGCCGCAGTTTTTGAGCGCACTTTTTACTCTGTCACGGCTTTCACGAACGGCAGCGTCCGGTAGTCCTACCATATCAAAGCCGGGCAAACCGCTCTGCATTGAGGCTTCAATTTCAACCCTGTAGCCGTCCATTCCGTTTATTCCGAAACTGTTACACCGTACAACCATAAACTGCGTACTCCTTTTTGAAAATCCTTTAAAAATTATATCATTAAAAGTGATATTTTACAAGTACGGCAACACCATAATTTCGACAAAATGTTATCTATTTTGCATAAAATTTATTATCTTAATAATGCAATTTTACAGAAAATACAAAACTCCCGTTGACATTCTGCCCTTTTTGTACTATATTAATACTTGAATAGATTGTATTGTCAGAGGTGAGAAAATGAGTGAAAGCGCAAACTCCTACAATTCACTCGATGACAACACCCTTGCAAGGCTTTCAAAAAACGGCGATGATAATGCTTTTAACGAGCTTGCAATGCGCTATCTGAACACCATCAACTTTATTGCACGAAAGTATTCTGCCGAGGGTTACGAGCAGAATGATTTTGTTCAGGAAGGCTTGCTTGCACTTTTGTACGCTTGCCGCACCTTTGACGAAGACGGAAGCTCGGGCTTTAAAAACTATATGTCGGTTGTTGTTGAACGTCGGTTCATTTCAATAATCCGCAAAAGCAGTACACAAAAGGCTGTTCCGAAATCCGCTCTTGTTCAGCTTGACGAGTTGGGTGATACGCTTGAGGATTTGTCGCAGTCGCCTGAGGAGCTTATTATGTGCCGTGAGCACCTGAAAACGGTGCTTGACAAGCTGAAAAACGTACTTTCAAAGATTGAATTTGAGGTTGTTATGCTATACGGCAACGGCTTAAGCTACAAGGAGATTGCCAAAATGCTTTCTATTCCCGAGAAATCCGCTGATAATGCTCTGCAAAGAGCTCGCAGAAAAATCTGCAATATCAATATGTCCTGAATAGTTTATGCGGTGCAACTCCGCACGGGGCGAAATTCTAATTATGCCAAAAGAGAGGTAAAAACCAATGTACGAAGACAAGACACTCATTTGCAAAGAATGTGGAAACGAATTTGTTTTCACTGCAGGCGAGCAGGAATTTTACGCTGAAAAAGGTTTTGTAAATGAGCCGCAGCGTTGCAAGGAATGCAGACAGGCGCGCAAGAACGCTGCTAAGGCAGAACGTCAGTATTTTGAAACAACATGTGCTGAATGCGGCGGTCCTGCAAAGATTCCTTTCCAGCCTATGGAGGGCAAGAGCTATTACTGCAGCGATTGCTTCGCAAAGAGAAAAGCAGCTGCTGAATAATATATTTTAAATTATAATATTTTTGCACTGTACACGGCAGGTTTTTATCTGCCGTGTTTCTTTTTTAGTCCGTTATATAAATCGGTGATTATCAAAACTTGGTATCTCGGGAGTCAGACATTTTTCTATGTCATACGCAAGATACCACTTTACGGCATCTATCGATAAGGGACACTCACTCCGTGTCCACACAAAAATTGCAACGAAATTTTATGAATGGAACGTGTGGGAACCCGTCCCCTACAAAATTAAATTTATACGCTTCCTGTATATCCGTAGGAGCCGGCATCCTTGACGTCCCTATGTATAAATTGTGAAACAATTTATACATTATGGCG
>JBJFHX010000174.1:0-8075 GCA_051893995.1 Ruminococcus sp. | reverse complement strand
AGCCGACTTTTCCACTCGATTTGCCCGTCGAGGCACTCGACAAATTATGGTTTATCTCGTAAGTAAAGCTTACAATCCCAGCTTATTTAAAAGGATAGTCGGATTTTTGTATAATAAAGCGGCAAAGCCTGAAAACAAGCTTTGCCGCTGATTTTATTTAACCGTAAAGGTTCAACAATATATTACTTATTAAGACCTTCGTAAACTGCAACTGCACATGCAACTGTTGCGCCTACCATCGGGTTGTTACCCATACCGATAAGACCCATCATCTCAACGTGAGCAGGAACTGAAGATGAACCTGCAAACTGAGCGTCACCGTGCATTCTGCCCATTGAGTCTGTAAGACCGTAGGAAGCAGGACCTGCACCCATATTATCGGGGTGGAGTGTACGGCCTGTGCCGCCGCCTGATGCAACTGAGAAGTAGCCTACGCCGTTTTCATTAGCCCACTTCTTGTATGTGCCTGCAACGAGATGCTGGAAACGTGTGGGGTTGGTTGAGTTACCTGTGATTGAAACGCCAACGTTTTCGTGCTGCATAATTGCAACGCCCTCACGAACGTCGTCTGCACCGTAGCAGCGAACAGCAGCTCTTTCACCGTCTGAGAATGCTCTCTCTTCAACAATCTTAAGCTCTGATGTAAAGTAGTCAAACTCTGTCTTTACATATGTAAAGCCGTTGATTCTTGAAATGATGTAAGCAGCGTCCTTGCCAAGACCGTTGAGGATAACTCTTAACGGCTCTTTTCTTGCCTTGTTAGCGTTACGAGCGATACCGATAGCGCCCTCTGCTGCTGCAAAGCTCTCGTGACCAGCGAGGAATGCAAAGCACTTTGTTTCATCTCTTAAAAGCATTGCGCCGAGGTTACCGTGACCTCTGCCAACGTTTCTCTGCTCTGCAACTGAGCCGGGAATACAGAATGCTTCAAGACCGATACCGATAGCCTCTGCTGCCTCTGCTGCTGTTTTTACACCCTTCTTGACTGCTACTGCACAGCCGAGAGTGTAAGCCCAGCCTGCGTTTTCAAAAGCGATAGGCTGAACGTCCTTAACAATCTGATAGGGGTCAAAGCCCAAATCGTTACAAATCTGTCTTGCCTCTTCAAGATTTGCAATACCGTACTCGGCAAGGCACTTCTCAATTTTAGGCATTCTTCTTTCCATACTTTCAAATGTTACTGCCATTGTTGTGTCCTCCTTACCGAATTATTCTTCTCTCGGGTCAATGTACTTAGCCGCATTGTCAAAACGACCGTACTGACCGATGTTGTTCTTGAAAGCTTCGTTTGGCTCAACACCGTGACGAATGTCCTCGAGCATTTTGCCGAGCTTTACAAACTGGTAGCCGATAACTTCGTTATTCTCGTCAAGAGCAGTCTTGAGAACATAGCCCTCAGCCATTTCCATATAACGAACGCCCTTAGCGTTTGTGCTGTACATTGTACCAACCTGGCTGCGGAGTCCCTTACCGAGGTCCTCCATACCTGCGCCGATGGGAAGACCGTCCTCTGAGAAAGCTGTCTGGCTTCTGCCGTAAACGAGCTGCTCAAAGATGTTTCTCATAGCTGTGTTGATAGCATCACAAACAAGGTCTGTGTTAAGGCACTCTAAAAGAGTCTTGTTGGGGAGAATCTCGGCAGCCATAGCCGCAGAGTGAGTCATACCGGAGCAGCCGATTGTTTCAACAAGAGCCTCCTGTACGATACCGTCTTTTACGTTAAGTGTGAGCTTGCATGCGCCCTGCTGGGGAGCACACCAGCCGATTCCGTGTGAAAGACCTGAAATGTCTTTAATCTCGTAAGATTTTACCCACTTGCCCTCTTCGGGGATAGGTGCGGGACCGTGATGCGGTCCTTTTGCAACTGTGCACATATTTTCTACTTCTTTTGAATAAATCATATGTACTTCTCCTTTCAATATATTGTTGAGCCCAAATATACACTCATACACCTACATTATACGGCTTTACACAACATTTTTCAAGTATTTTTTGTTTTTTATCCGACAAAAAGAAAAAATCGGTCAGATGACCGGTTTTTACAGTTTTGAGTGTGAAGTGTGAAGTTTCTGGTCGCTCCGCTCCGTATTTGTAATATTGCGTGTTGTTTGGATAAATTTGTTTGCTGAATTTGTGTTGATATATCGGTAACGTTTATTTTTTTAAGTGTAGGGAACAGTCTTGACTGTTCCGCAGGGTTACAGCTGACCTATGGGTAATCGGAACGGTCAAGACCGTTCCCTACATTTGAATTATTATAGAATAGCGGACACGGCACGCCGTGTCCCTACGACTGAAAATAAACGTTTCCTATATATCCGTAGGGGACGGCATCCCTGACCTCCCTCTGCAAAAATTGTAAACAATTTTTGCATTTTGGCGAACGCAGTTCGCCGCTACAGTATAAAATACTAATCTGCGTGTCGAAACACCCTGCTTACTTCCTTGACGGTATAAAATTCTCAACAAATTTTGTGCGCTTTCCTCTGCCCTTGAGGTAGAAAAATCCTGCAAAGTTAAACACCACTGCGCCGACAAAGTTTACAAGCAAATCCTTCATTGTGTCAAGCAAGCCTATGTCAAGGTAGCCGTCAATGCCGAGGCTCTGACCGTTTACTGCGGTGTCGCCTATGTCCTTAATTGTAATCATCTTGTTTTCACTGCCCGACAAAAGGAATGAATTTATGCTGTTCACAACAGTGTCCTTCTGCATATCCTTGCCGAAGAACATATCCATTCCGAATTCAAAAAATTCCCAGACCGTACCGACCGTCATTGAAAAGCAGAACGAAAACAGGCACACAAAAAGCGGCGAAAGATTCATTTTAATCCTGTCGTTGCGGTTGAGAATATCAATCAGGCCAAAGCCGACTCCTGCGCAAATAAAGCCGTTGAGGGTGTGGAGCATAGTATCCCATATCGGGATTTTTTCGTAGAATGCGCCCAGCTCTCCCATTACGTTAGCCGCAAATACAAAGCTTATCATAATGACCTCCATTACATTCGGAAGGTCAATCTGCAATTTATTTTCGATAAACGACGGAATCATCAGCAGTAAAAACGACAGCGTACAGGTCATTACGTTTTCCCAGTTTCCGTTAATTACGCTGAACACAATCAGAGCGACAAGAATAGTCCTGATTACTATATAAACAGCCGCCTTGACCTTGTGCTCACGCATTTCACGAACGTTGAGAATTTTAAAAATTTTCAGCTCAGATTTATCCTTTTTGGTCTTTTTACTCATACCGTTTCACCCATAAAAGTTACGGACACGGCGCACCGTGTCCTAATTTACAATTAATAATTAAAAATTAACAATTAAGGGTCGCTGCGCTCCGAATTTGTAATAGTGCGTGTTGTTTTGATAAGTTTGTTTTCCTCGTGTTGATTGATATATCGGCAACGTTTCGGGACGTGTAGGAACCCGTCCCCTACGATTGTAAATTAAACGTTACCTATATATCAATATAAAATTCGGGCATCAGTTTTTCAAACAATCCGATTTTTTCTCTCGACCATAATTGTTAATTGTACATTGTTAATTGTTAATTTTCTTTTCAAGCTGTTCCTTGCCGACTGCAAGCATAAGCTTGATTCTGTTCTCCTGATTTACCTTAGGGGCACCGGGGTCATAGTCGATTGTAACGATGTTTGCATTCGGATTGATTTCCTTAATCTTTCTGACTGCACCCTTGCCGTTGATGTGGTTCGGCAGACAGCCGAACGGCTGAGTGCAGACGATATTTTCATAGCCTGTTTCAGCAAGCTCGAGCATTTCGGCAGTTAAAAGCCAGCCCTCGCCCATCTTGCTTCCGTAGCCGATTACGCCCTTTACAAGCTCCTTTGTGTGGGCATACTCGTGCGGCGGAACAAAGCCGTACTTCTTAGCCGCCTCAATCATAAGTCCCTCAAGCTTTGTGAGGTAGTTCAGAAGCATTTTACAGAACTTTAATTTCAGCGCATTTCCGCCGAACATTTTGATGTCCTCAATTCGGTTGTCAACCTTGAACGAGGCAAATCCCATAAGTCCGGGAACGCAGACCTCGCAGTCCTGCTCGGCTAAGAAGTCCTCAAGACCGTTGTTAGCCATTTTGGAATATTTAACGTAAATCTCGCCGACGATTCCGACCTTGACCTTCGGAACCTTGTTAAGCTCGATTTGCGCAAAGGATTTTGTAATTTTCTGAAGATTCTCGTCAAGCTCCTCGAGCGTGTAGCCTCTGCCCTCGATGAGCATCTGCGAAATTTTCGCACTCCAGTCCTCAACAAGAGCCATACTCTCGCCCTTGTTCACTTCATACGGCTTTGTCTGGTTTGACAGAAGCATAAGCTGGTCACCGTAAACAAGACCGCCGACGAATCTGCGGATAAGCGGAAGCGAAATTGAAAAGCCGCTGTTGTGCTCCATACCGAACGAAAGCGAAATTACGGGCACGAACTCAAAGCCTGCTTTTTTGAGAGCCTTTCGAAGAAGAAAAATGTAGTTTGACGCACGACAGCCGCCGCCAGTCTGAGTAATCATAAGAGCGACCTTGTGAACGTCGTATTTTCCGCTTTGCAGGGCGTGAATAAACTGTCCGATAACGAGAAGTGCGGGATAGCAGGTGTCGTTATGCACATATTTAAGTCCCGTCTGTGCAATTTCGGGACCTGTTGTATTTAAAAGGTCAGATTTGTAACCGTAGTGCGTGAAAACATTTTGCAGAATGTTGAAGTGAATAGGAGCCATATTCGGCATAAGAATGGTATATTCTTTTTTCATCTGCTTTGTAAAAAGCACTCGGCCTGTTTTTTTGTCGTATTTTAATTCAGCCATAATTTAATTCTCCTATCCTTTGTGTTACCTATGTTCACTTATACCGTGAATAAACAGAATTAACAAGTGTAGGGAACGGTCTTGACCGTTCCGCTGATTTACAAGCCAACTCTTAACCGACTCGGAACGGTCAAGACCGTTCCCTACATTTGAGTGTGGTTATTTTTATAACAAAATTGATATTTTCAGAATTAACATAGTAGTAGGGAACAACGATTTAAAATCAATAATTCCGAATTATAAATTAGTCATTATCAATCGCCGCAAGCAGACTGCGGATACGGATTTTTACCGCACCGAGGTTTGTGATTTCATCAATTTTAATCTGGGTGTAAATCTTGTTGTTGCTTTCAAGAATTTCCCTTACCTCGTCGGTCGTGATTGCGTCAACGCCGCAACCGAAGGACACAAGCTGTACAAGCTCCATATCCTTGCGTGTTGTAACGTATTTTGCCGCTGCATAGAGTCTTGAATGATACGTCCACTGATTGAGAACGTGAGTCGTGAACTTCTCCACTCTCGGAGAGATTACGTCCTCGCTGACAATTGCAACGTCAAAGCCCGAAATAAGCTTATCAATTCCGTGGTTGATTTCGGGGTCAATATGGTAAGGTCTGCCTGCAAGCACAAAAATCTTTTTGCCCTCTTTTTCGGCAGTCTCAATAATCTCGTTGCCCTTTTCAATTACCTTTTTTCTGTAATTGTCCTGCTCCTCGTACGCTTTCTTTGCGGCAACTCTCACCTCATTGAGCGTGAGGTCGGGGAAGTGCTGAGAAAGTCTTTCGTAAGCCTTCTGCGGAAAATCCTTTGGACGGTGAATACCGAAGTACTCCTTGATGAAGTGCACCTTGCGGATATCCTTCATATTATTCTTGATAACCTCGGGATAGTACGCAACTACGGGACAATTGTAGTGGTTGTCGCCGAGGTGCTCGTCAAAATTATAGGAAAGACAGGGGTAGAAGATTGTTTCAGCACCCTCGTCAATAAGCGTCTGAACGTGACCGTGCATAAGCTTTGCAGGGAAGCAGACTGTATCGCTCGGAATTGTCTGCTGACCTCTCTGGTAGAGCGTTCTGCTTGAGTACGGCGACTTGAACACCTCAAATTTCAGCTCTGTGAAGAACCTGTACCAGAACGGATAAAGCTCAAACATATTAAGTCCCATCGGGATTCCGAGCTTTCCTCTTAATCCCTCAACAGGCTTGTAGGAATCGAGGAGCTGTAATTTATATGCATACATATTAAGGTCGTTTGACGGTGCACGCTTTGTAATCGGGCGTTCGCACCTGTTGCCTGCAATAAACTTTCTTCCGCCGCCGAACGAGTTGATTGTAAGACGGCAGTTGTTGTTGCAGAGTCCGCAGTTAGCAACCTTGATTTCGTGAACAAAATTCTTAAGAGCGTTGCTGTCGGCAAGATGACTGTCAGCTTTGCCCTTTGACTTTTTCTTTGCGTACAGTGCCGCACCGTATGCACCCATAAGTCCTGCGATATTCGGGCGTACAACCTCGACGCCCATTTCCATTTCAAACGCACGAAGAACTGCGTCGTTGAGGAACGTGCCGCCCTGAACAACGATTCTCTTGCCCAGCTCGTCGGGACTTGACGCACGTATAACCTTATAAAGCGCATTTTTAACAACGCTCAGCGAAAGTCCTGCCGAAATGTCCTCGATTGTTGCACCGTCCTTCTGAGCCTGCTTAACGCTTGAATTCATAAATACCGTACAGCGTGAGCCGAGGTCAACAGGGCGTTTTGCAAAAAGTCCTAGCTTTGCAAAATCCTCAATATCATAGCCGAGCGCATTTGCAAACGTCTGCAAAAAGCTTCCGCAGCCTGACGAGCAGGCCTCATTAAGGAATATGTTGTCAATTGCGCCGTTATGAATCTTGAAACACTTAATATCCTGCCCGCCGATGTCGATAATAAACTCAACGTCGGGCATAAAATATTTAGCCGCTGTAAAGTGGGCGATTGTTTCAACAATTCCGTAGTCCACGTCAAATGCATTCTTTATAATATCCTCGCCGTAGCCGGTAACGGCAGACGAAGCAACGTTGATTTCGGGGTTGATTGCGTAGATTTCCTCAAGAAATTCCTTGATAATCTCAACGGGATTTCCCTTTGAGGGGAGATATTTTGAATAGAGCAGCTCGCCGTCCTCGTTGAGCACAACGCCCTTAACGGTTGTTGAGCCTGCGTCCATTCCTATGTAAGCCTTGCCCTTGTAGCCCTTAAGCTCTTTCTGCTTTACATCAGCCTTTGCGTGTCTTTCGCAGAAAGCCTTGTAGTCGTTCTCGCTCTCAAAAAGCGGAGAATTGAAGGCAAAGTTACCCGAACCTCTGTAGTTTTTAACCTTTTCTATAACCTTATCAAATTCAATCGGCTTGTCAGCGCAGAGAGCCGCACCGCAGGCAACGTAATAAAGCGAATTTTCGGGGCAGATGCCCTTTGTGCCGAGCGTGCGGTCAAAGCAGTTTCTAAGCTCGCTCATAAATGTGAGCGGTCCACCGAGGTAGACAACCTGACCTTCAATTTCACGTCCCTGAGCAAGACCTGCAACAGTCTGGCTGACAACGGCATTGAAGATACTTTCGGCAATGTCGCTCTTTCTTGCACCCTGATTGAGCAGGGGCTGAATATCCGTTTTGGCAAACACGCCGCAGCGTGAAGCGATTGTATATGTCTTTTCGTACTGCTTTGCAAGCTCGTCTAATTCCTCAAGCGGCACATTTAAAAGCGTAGCCATCTGGTCAATAAACGCACCCGTACCGCCTGCGCAGGTACCGTTCATTCTTACCTCAAGACCGTTTGTGAGGAAAAGAATTTTTGCGTCCTCGCCGCCCAGCTCAATAACAACGTCCGTTCCGGGCAGAAAAGTATTGGCGGCAACTCTGGTGGCGTAAACCTCCTGAACAAAGTCAATTCCGCAGTCCTGAGCAACGCCCATACCTGCCGAGCCTGACATTGCAACGCTTGCATTTTCGGCACCGTCAACCTTTGAACGAACGGTATCGAGAATTTCGGCAATTTTCTCGGTAATCTGCGAATAGTGTCGCTCATATGTGCTGTATATCAGTTTGTTTTCGTCGTCGAGCACAACGCATTTTATTGTGGTCGAACCAATATCAAGTCCTAATTTCAAAATGCCGCCTCCGAAACAAGCGCATTTTTCGGCTGAAAAAGCAGAAAAACGCCCGAAAGTATAGTGGTATCAATTATATATATCAATTAATTATAATCTCTTTTTTTG
>JBJFHX010000173.1:0-8341 GCA_051893995.1 Ruminococcus sp. | reverse complement strand
TGCTCCGGTAAAAGCGAGGTGTTCTCCGACAATTTTATCATTGAATTTAGGCCACAAAACACCTGGAGTATCAAGCATTTCAAGATTTTTTGCAATTGTAAACCACTGATTACCTCTTGTAACGCCCGGTCTGTCCTCAACCTTTGCACGGTTTTGCTTTGCAATTTTGTTGATAAAAGACGATTTTCCGACGTTTGGAATTCCGACAATCATAATTCTCATCATCGGATTAACCATTCCCTTTGCTTTCAGTCGGTTTATCCTTTCACTCATGACCTTATTAACAGCAGGAGCAAATTTATTGAGTCCTCTGCCGCTTTTGCAGTCTACGGCAATCGCAGTAATCCCCTGCTTTTCAAAATAGTCAATCCACATTTTTGTTGCGGTCTGATTAGCCATATCGCACTTGTTGAGAAGTATTATTCTCGGCTTGTTCTGAATAAGCTTTGCTAAATCAGGATTACGGCTGCTAACGGGAATTCTTGCATCTATTATCTCGGCAACAGCGTCAACAAGCTTTAAGCTTGCCTGAATCTGCCGTTTGGTTTTAGTCATATGACCCGGAAACCACTGTATATTCTGCATTTCGCTCATTTATATCATCCTTAATATAGGTATTTTATTCTGTCAAACGGATAAAACACAAATTGTGCTTTACCGATTACATCGTCACAAGAAACAAGTCCGATACTTGCATCCCTGCTGTCAAGAGATACTCCCCTGTTGTCGCCCATCACAAAAATGTAGTTATCTGGAATTACATATGGAAACTTGTACTCGTTTTCAGGTCTTTTGGTAAATGACGATATATAATCCTCATCAAGCATAACTCCGTCAACATAAACCTTGCCTGCTGAATAGTCTATTTCAAGAGTCTGCCCCTCTGTTGCAATTACTCTCTTTATAATTCTCTTCTCAATCATATTTTCCGCATTTATAGCTACTATATCTCCTGCTTTTGGAGTATAATTAAAATTTGTAAGAAAAACCTTGTCGCTGTCGTGCAATGTTTCATACATTGAATTTCCAACTACATTGGCATCTCTTATGAAAAAAGTAAAAATTATTGATACTATTGCAAAAACAATAATAACTGTTTTAATTATTTCAAAAGAATAGCAGGTAATCTTTTTATGATTATAACTGTATTTTATTTTTTCAGACATAAATTCCTCCGATAAAAGTAAAAGCTTATTCCTATTATAAAACAGAAACAAGCTTAATACAATACAAAAATTAAAATATCAAATTATAAAATCAGTAAAGATATCCGAAATCACTGAACGGGAATGCAACAAACTGTGCCTTACCGATTACGTTTTCAACGTCAATTAAACCGATTTCCGTTCTGCGGCTGTCAAGAGATACTCTTCTGTTGTCGCCCATAACAAACACCTTGCCTTCGGGCACAACCTCAGGAATTTCGTAGTCGCCGTAATTTCCGGCAAAAGTAGAATCGCTTATGTAAGGTTCATCAAGAACAACACCGTCTACGATTATTCTGTCATTTTCATAATCAAGCTTAATTGTCTGACCTTCAGTTGCAATTACTCTCTTGATAATCGGTTTAGAATACTCCGCACCGTGAGAAATAACAATAATATCTCCGTCTTTAGGAGTATAGAAAAGATTTGTTACAATAACCTTATCCTTCGATTCAAGAGTGGTTTCCATTGAAGTTCCGTCGACGTCAACAAGGCGGAAAACAAAGGTAAGACATATTACAACAATAGAAATTGCAAAAAGAATACAGCGTATCCAATCAAAGAAACCAGAAATAGCCCCTTCAGATTTCATTATAACAAACTGATCATCTTTTAAATCTTCGGATTTATCCTTAAAATAAATATCAGGATTCAGCTCGGCAGAAAGCTCAATATCCTCGTTATTAAGAGTTTCCTTTGGAGTTTCATCAAATGTATTTTTTTCGCTCAATTTATTCACCTGCTGAAAGTAAATTAAAGTAAAAAAGGGACTTTTCAGTCCCCTTTTTAAACATTAAAGAATTACTTGCGAATCTGCTCTTTAACCTTAGCAGCCTTACCAACTCTGTCACGGAGATAGTAGAGCTTGCTTCTGCGAACCTTACCGTAACGAACAACCTGTACGTCTTTAACGTTGGGTGAATGGAGCGGGAACACTCTCTCAACACCTACGCCGTAAGCTACACGTCTTACAGTAAATGTTTCAGCTACGCCACTGCCTCTTTTAGCAATAACAGTACCCTCGAACATCTGGATTCTTTCTCTTTCGCCTTCACGAATGTTTACCGATACTCTTACAGTATCACCGATGCTGAACTGAGGAGTAGTATCCTTAACAGAACCGGCAGCAATTGTTTTTAATGCGTCCATTTTTATCCTCCTAATTTTCCCGATATTCATACCTTTTGGCAGCGGACTATCAGCTTCAAAATGACGGCTAAGCCGTTATTTGAACCGCGTCGTGAGTAACGACGGTATCAAATGCCTATTAATAATATCATAAAAGGAAAAATAATTCAAGAGTTTTTTTCAAAAAAAGCAAATTATTTGCTTATATTATTTAGTTTAATTAAAAATTCAGTAAAATAATCGGGTAGTTGTGAAGAAAACTCTAAATATTCCTCCGTTTTCGGATGAATAAAGCCAATTTTTCGTGCGTGAAGGCATTGACCTGCAAATGAAACTTTTTCGTTTTTTACTCCATAAACGGTATCTCCGGCAACAGGATGACCGAGATAAGCCATATGAACCCTGATTTGGTGTGTTCTGCCCGTTTCCAGCTTACATTTTATATGTGTATATCCTTTGTACCTTCTTATTACCGAGTAATGTGTAACAGCATTTTTGCTGTTTTTGGCAGTAACACACATCTTCTTTCTGTCATTAGGATTTCTGCCTATCGGAGCGTCAACTGTGCCTTCGTCATCTTTCAGATTACCGAAAACAACGGCTTCATATTCTCTTGTAAAAGAATGGTCTTTAATCTGCTCTGCAAGATGAGCGTGAGCAAAATCATTTTTTGCAACTATAAGAAGTCCGCTTGTATCCTTGTCTATTCGATGAACAATTCCGGGACGGAGTACGCCATTAATCCCCGAAAGACTGTCACCGCAATGATATAAAAGTGCATTTACCAGAGTTCTCTCATAGTTGCCTGCCGCAGGATGAACTACCATTCCTTTCGGCTTGTTTATTACAAGCAGATAATCGTCCTCGTAAACTATATCAAGAGGGATATTTTCAGCCTTTGCTTCATACGGAACAGGGTCGGGTATCTGCAAAACTACAACATCGCCTGCTGAAAGTCTGTACTTCTTATCAACCTGATTTTCATTAACCGTTACGCCTGAATTTTCAATCAGATTCACAGCCGCACTTCTTGACAAACCAACATCAGCAACGGAAATAAACTTATCAAGTCTTATTCCGCTTTCATTACAAATCAATCTGTGTTCAGTCATTTTTTATCTTCGCCTTTTTAGAGCTGTCGAGTATGTCGGAGAAAAACAAAAGATAGATAACAAGCATAATTGTACCTGCTGTAATGCAATAGTCGGCAAAATTACATACAGGAGGAAAAAACGAAAGACTGAGATAATCAATTACATAACCGTAAAAGATTCTGTCAATCAGGTTTCCTATTCCGCCGCCGATTATTAAAGCTGCGCAGATATAGAAAAACTTACCTTTTGGTCTTTTCCTGAACATATAAAATATTATGATTGCAAGCAAAACAGAAGTAAGCGCAACGAAAACCCAACGCATATCGGTAAACATTCCGAATGCAACGCCTTTATTTTCTACATATGTAAGGCTGAATAAATTATCTATTACACTTACCGAACCGACAGGCTGAAGATAAGTTGATACAAAATATTTTATAATCTGGTCTGCGATAGCGAGCAATACTCCGACTATCAGTGAAATAAACGGCATAAAATCCTCCAAAATACGATTAGAACAAATCGGTGTGTTTTACCACACCGATTTGTTTTTAGTATCAGTAATTATTCTAAATTTTCGCAGCAACGTGAGCAAAGTGTGGGATGTTCGCTGTTTTCTCCAACGGTCTTTGAAATTACCCAACAACGTTCGCACTTTTCGCCCTCTGCCTTTTCAATCTTGATTTCAAGCTCAGAAGAATTTTCTACGATTTCAACTTCTGATACAATAAATGCAGTTGCAAGCTCGTTTTCAGCTTTCTTAAGGAAAGCAAGCTTGTCACCGCTTGCGGCAAGTGTTACCTTAGCTTCAAGAGAACTCTTGATTGTTTTATCCTTGATAAATGTTTCAAGCGACTTTTTAACGTCATCTCTCAGCTCGTGGATTTCGTCCCAGAAAGCCATAAAGTCATCATCAATTGAAATGTTAACTTTTTCAGGCATCTCATTATAAATAACATGCTCTGCCTTCTCATTTGAAGAATGAGGCATATATTTCCAGATTTCATCAGAAGTATATGCAAGAATAGGTGCAATCATTCTTGTCATTGCATTTAGAATGATATAGATTGAAGTCTGAGCCGCACGGCGAGCCTTGCTGTCTGCCTTTTCAGTGTAGAGTCTGTCTTTGAGAACGTCAAGGTAGAAGTTAGACATATCGACAACACAGAAGTTGTGAATAGCGTGGTATACGATATGGAATTCATACTTATCATACGCTTCTTTTACCTTGTCAATGAGAATATTGAGCTTTGCAAGAGCCCACATGTCAATCGGCATAATCTCGTCAAGAGATACCATATTCTCGTCAGGATTGAAGCCGTTGAGGTTGCCGAGGATATATCTTGCAGTATTTCTGATTTTTCTGTAAGCTTCGGAAAGCTGTTTAAGAATGTCGGGAGAGATTCTTATATCAGCGTGATAGTCAGAGGAAGCTACCCAGAGTCTTAATACATCGGCACCGTACTGGTCGATAACCTCCTGCGGGTCAATACCGTTGCCGAGCGACTTATGCATTACTCTTCCCTTGCCGTCAACAACCCAACCGTGAGTAAGAACAGCCTTATAGGGAGCCGTTCCCATTGTAGCAACAGATGTGAGGAGCGAGGACTGGAACCAGCCTCTGTATTGGTCTGCACCCTCAAGATAAAGGTCAGCAGGCCACTTTAAATAAGGACGATTTTTAAGCACGGCGGCGTGTGATGAACCACTGTCAAACCAAACGTCCATAATATCTTTTTCTTTAGTAAATGATGTGCAGCCGCACTTTGAGCATTTTTTGCCCTTTGGAAGAATTTCCTCGGCGGTATGAGTAAACCATGCGTTTGAGCCTTCCTTTCCGAATAAGTCGGCAACAGCAAGCATAGCCTCTTTGTCAATAAGCGGCTCGCCGCATTCCTCGCAATAGAAAATCGGAATCGGAACGCCCCATTTTCTCTGACGTGAAATACACCAGTCTTTTCTTTCTCTTACCATTGAAGTAATTCTGTCTTTGCCCCATCCGGGAATCCACTCAACTTCATCAATTGCCTTTACTGCGTCATCCTTGAAGTCGTCAACTGAGCAGAACCACTGGTCTGTAGCACGGAAAAGAACGGGATTTTTACATCTCCAGCAATGTGGGTACTGGTGGATAATCTTCTTAAGCGCAAACAATGCACCGATTTTCTCAAGATGCTCGGCAATAGGCTTGTTAGCGTCTGAAGTTTTAAGACCTGCGAACATACCAGCTTCTTCAGAAAGAACGCCGTTTTCGTCAACCGGAACAATAATCGGAATTTCGGGATAATTTCTGCAAACGTCATAGTCTTCAACACCGTGACCGGGAGCAGTGTGAACACAGCCTGTACCGCTCTCAAGAGTTACGTGGTCGCCGACAATTACAACAGACTCTCTGTCCATAAACGGGTGAGCAGTCTTCATATATTCAAGCTCTGAGCCCTTGATTGTTGCAACAACTTCGTAATCGGTTTTTTCAGCGTCCTCCATAGCACTCTTGTAAAGCTCTTCAGCCATTACAAAGTATTCATCGCCGCATTTGATTACGGCATAATCAAATGAAGGACCAACGCAGATTGCAACGTTACCGGGCAAGGTCCATGTAGTTGTTGTCCAGATTACAAAATATACCTTTTTCGGGTCAATTCCCATTGCAGAGAATTTTCCGAGGTCATCGGTTACATTAAACTTAACATAAATAGAGTGGCAGGGATCCTCTGCGTACTCGATTTCAGCCTCAGCAAGAGCTGTCTTACACTCAGGGCACCAGTAAACAGGCTTTAATCCCTTGTAAATGTAACCCTTGCAAGCCATTTCAGCAAAAATTCTGATTTGCTCGGCTTCAAAATTGTGAGTAAGAGTAATATAAGGATTGTCCCATTCACCGATTACGCCGAGTCTTTTAAACTGATTGCGCTGATCGTCAATATAGCCTTCTACAAACTCCTGACACATTTTACGAAGCTCAAGCTCGGAAATATCAGCAGAGCTGCCAACGCCTGCCTTCTTTCTTGCTTTAAGCTCTGTAGGAAGTCCGTGAGTATCCCAACCGGGAACATAAGGAGCTTTAAAGCCTGACATATTTTTATATCTTACTATAAAATCCTTAAGAATTTTATTGAGCGCAGTACCGAGGTGTATGTTGCCATTTGCATAAGGCGGTCCGTCGTGAAGAACAAAGAGAGGTTTACCCTCGTTGATTTCCATAAGTTTTTCATAAATTTTTTCGTCTTCCCAGTTTTTAAGGGTGACAGGCTCACTTTTCGGAAGACCTGCACGCATCGGGAAGTCGGTTTTCGGAAGATTAAGCGTAGAATTATAATCCTGGGACATTTTATATATTCTCTCCAATATCTATAAATTTGAAATTAATCGGCAGAAACATCATAGTTATCGCCGAACTTAAGGTGAGCAAATTTGCCTGAACGCTTTGGTGCAGGCTCAGTTTTTACACTGAATTTTTCTTCAGCAATCTCTTCGGCTACAGTTTTTTCTTCTCTCTTCTCTTCAGAATGAGATTCAATTTCCTCGTGAGCAGGCTCTTCTTTTATATCTTCTGTAGGATATTTTTCATCAAGAGTCTTTTTGGAAGCCTCAAGATCTGCTGTTGTGGGAAGGTCGTCAATAGCCTTGATATGATTTCTGTAAAGCTCAATGAGCTCATTTCTGAGTGCAACTGCGTCAGACTGAAGCTGAAGGTAGTTTTCCTTCTCAATTGCAGTCATTCTGTTAGCATCAACAAGAAGCGCCTGAGCCTTGTTTTCAGCATCACGCACGATTTTTGCAGCCTTCTCTTTTGCCTCTCTGATGCAGGCATCGGAAACCTTCTGAGACGCTAAAAGTGCGTTTCTTACAGTTTCCTCGTCAGATTTATACTGCTCGACACGCGTAGCAAGAATATCGATTTTATGAACAAGATTAGTTTTTTCCTTTTTAAGCTGTTCAAACGAAGCAATAACCTCGTCAATAAAAGCATCAACATCTTCTGCTCTGTAACCACCGCTTAAGGTTGCTTTTCTAAAGCTGATATTTTTAATTTCATCAATTGTAAGCATAAGTATGCACTCCTTATCTATAATGAATTAGAGAAATCCTGATACGCCCCTTTTTCGTTTCACCCATAACGGCGTTCAGAATATATTTTCCTTTACCTCGAATGATCAGTACGTCACCAACATTAGTCGATTGACTGATATTCATTGTTTGAATATAATTCAGACTGACGTTGCCTGTCAGAATAAGCGACTTTGTCTTTTCTCGTGATAGCCCCGTTACGGCTGCGACAATATTATCAAGCCTGAGTGAAGAAACAACAAGCGAGAATTCCTCGGTTCCTCTGCCTTTGGGCAGCTTTGTTAAATCGGCGTCATAGATTTTTACTCCGACATTACCGATTTTGGAAATCTGAGAAAAGATATAATCCTTAAGCTCGCTTTTAATAAAAACAACTGTTTTTCCGTCCTCAACAAGAATATCTCCAACGGTTTCACGTTCAATACCAAGTGACATTAAAGCACCAAGAAAATCCCTGTGAGTCAGCTTATCGCAATTGCGATAACGAAATTCAAGCGCAGAAATAGGAAATTCAGGCTCAGAGTCGTCGTAACACATAGCAAGCATTTTACGTTCTGATTTATCATAACCACCGAAAAAACAGAAGTTTTCAAAATAAATCGACTTTAAGTATTTTTCGGCTAAAGCTTGTCTTCGTTCACTCAGAAACGGTAAGAAATACGGTTTCTGACGAGTGTAACACAAATTGGCAACGTCATCAAGCTTTGAGCAAAAAAGCTCATCTTTATCAGAAGTATACACCGCTGTTTTCTAATTCATCGAGTAAATCGTCGCCTGTAAGGTCAACATTGCTCGGAATAATGATGTATGTATTTGTAGCAACTCTCTTGATTTTACCTCTGT
>JBJFHX010000172.1:0-8403 GCA_051893995.1 Ruminococcus sp. | reverse complement strand
GTGTAGCTCTTACTACGTTGCAGGGGTTGTTTGAACGAAGAGCCTTTGTTCTGATATCCTTGATGCCTACTGCTTCAACAACGGCGCGAACAGGACCGCCTGCGATAACACCGGTACCGGGAGCAGCGGGTTTCATAAGAACTCTGCCTGCACCGAACTCGCCGATGATTTCGTGAGGAATTGTTGTTCCTCTGAGTGAAACCTTCATAAGGTTTTTCTTAGCATCCTCAATACCCTTGCGGATAGCGTCGGGTACTTCGCCTGCTTTACCGATACCGAAACCAACTGTTCCGTTACCGTCGCCTACAACTACCAAAGCTGCAAACTTGAATATACGACCGCCCTTAACCGTCTTAGATACACGGTTAATAGTAACGACTCTTTCTTTTAATTCGCCTGTTACTTCTACTGTTTTAGCCAAAGTTATTCCTCCTCTTCCTTAGAAATTGAGGCCGCCCTCACGGGCGCCTTCGGCCAATTCCTTAACACGGCCGTGATAGATATTACCGCCTCTGTCGAATACGACGTCAACGATATTTTTAGCTTTTGCACGCTCTGCAACGAGAACGCCTACAGCCTTTGCTGCCTCTTTGTTTCCGCCATTACCCTCGATGGACTTGTCAAGGCTTGAAGCCTGAGCAAGTGTAACACCGGCTACGTCGTCAATAATCTGAGCGTAGATGTTGTTTCTGGAGCGGAATACGCACAGACGGGGACAAGATGCTGTGCCGCTTACTTTGCTGCGGACTCTCTTATGGCGTTTTGCACGTGCCTTTTTTGTATCAGGTCTGCTTACCATTATTTTTCACTCCTTAATTATTTGCCCTTACCGGCCTTGCCTTCCTTGCGGCGGATAACTTCGTCAGCGTACTTAATACCCTTGCCCTTATAAGGCTCCGGCGGACGCTTTTCTCTTACTTCGGCAGCAAACTGACCAACCTTTTGCTTATCAATGCCGACAATAATGATTTTGTTGGGATCGGGAACTTCAATCTTGATGTCGTCTGTATCCTCAACGATAACCTGGTGTGAGTAACCGAGGTTCATAACGCATTTGTTACCCTGCTTCTGAACACGGTAACCAACGCCGTTAACTTCAAGCACCTTCTTGTAGCCCTCAGTAACACCTACAACCATATTGTTGATGAGTGTTCTTGTAAGGCCGTGAAGTGAGCGGTTTTCTTTAGTGTCATCGGGACGTGTAACCTCGATTACATCGCCCTTGATTTCAACTGTCATAGCCTGATTGTATGCGAAATCAAGTGTGCCCTTGGGACCTTTGACAGTGATAACGCCGTCAGCGATAGACGCTGTAACACCGGCGGGAATATTTATAGGTTTTCTTCCAATTCGAGACATTTTCGCACCTCCTCTTACCAAATGTAAGCGAGAACCTCGCCGCCAATGTGCTCCTTACGTGCCTGACGGTCAGTCATAACACCCTTGGAGGTTGAAATAATGGCAATTCCGAGTCCCTTCATTACCTTCGGCATATCTTCTGCATTGCTGTAAATACGTAAACCGGGCTTTGATACACGGCGCAGCCCTGTGATAACAGGAGTCTTGCCGTCAACATACTTAAGAGTAACCTTAATTACGCCCTGCTTGCCGTCTTCTATAACTGTGAAATTCTTAATGTAGCCCTCATCAAGAAGAATCTGACAAATAGACTTCTTGAGGTTTGAAGCAGGAATTTCAACAGAATCGTGCTTTGCTGAGTTAGCGTTACGAATTCTTGTAAGTAAATCAGCAATTGTATCTGTAATCTGCATTACCTTTATCCTCCCTTGCTTACCAGCTTGCTTTCTTTACGCCCGGAATTTCGCCCTTGTAAGCGAGCTCACGGAAGCAAATACGACAAATACCATACTTGCGGAGGTAGGCGTGTGGTCTACCACAGATGTTACATCTTGAATACTCTCTTGTAGAGAATTTCTGCTTTCTCTGCTGCTTTACTTTCATTGCAGTCTTAGCCACAACAATCCCTCCTTACTTTGAAAACGGTGCGCCCATGAGAGTTAAAAGCTCACGAGCTTCTTCGTCTGTCTGTGCTGTGGTAACGAAGCAGATGTCCATACCACGAACCTTGTCAATCTTGTCATAATCAATTTCAGGGAAAATGAGCTGCTCTTTGAGGCCCATATTGTAGTTTCCTCTGCCGTCGAAAGAGTTGGGGTTGATACCTCTGAAGTCTCTTACACGGGGAAGAGCTACGTTGAAGAGTCTGTCGAGGAACTCGTACATTCTCTCGCCTCTTAAAGTAACCTTACAGCCAATCGGCATACCTTCTCTGATTTTGAAGTTAGCAACTGATTTTCTTGCTCTGCACACGAGAGGCTTCTGACCTGTGATGGCAGAAAGGTCTGTGCAGATAGCGTCGATTACCTTTGAGTTTTCTTTAGCTTCGCCTGCGCCTACGTTGATAACGATTTTATCAAGCTTGGGAATCTGCATAGTGCTCTTGTAGGAGAACTTTGACATAAGAGCAGGTGCAACTTCTTTTGAATAATATTCTTTAAGTCTTGCCATATCTTATTTCCTCCTTACAGTGATTCCTTGCACTTAGCGCAGATTCTGCCCTTTGAGCCGTCCTCAAAAATCTTGTGAGCAACTCTTGTGGGCTTCTTGCATCTGGGGCATACAATCTGAACCTTGGAAGCATACATAGCAGCCTCAGCCTTGATGATACCGCCCTGCTCGCCCATCTTTCTGGGCTTAACGTGCTTTGAAACCATATTACATTTCTCTACGATAACCTTGCCTTCTTTAGGGCTTACAGCCAGAACCTGACCCTTTTTGCCCTTGTACTTACCGCTGATAACGATAACGGTGTCTCCTGTTTTTACATGAACCTTATTCATTGTGACACCTCCAAATTAAAGTACTTCGGGAGCGAGAGAAAGAATCTTCATAAAGTCCTTATCACGAAGCTCTCTTGCTACCGGTCCGAAGATACGAGTACCCTTGGGGTTCTTATCTTCCTTAATGATAACAGCCGCATTTTCATCAAAGCGGATGTATGTGCCGTCTTCACGTCTTACGCCCTTTGCAGAACGAACAACTACGGCTCTTACAACGTCGCCTTTTTTAACAACACCGCCGGGTGCTGCTTTTTTAACCGAGGCAACAATAATATCGCCAATGTTGGCATATCTCCTTCTGGTACCGCCGAGTACACGAATGCACATAAGTTCCTTTGCGCCGGTGTTGTCGGCAACCTTGAGGATGGTTTGCTGTTGAATCACAGTGTATTCCTCCTTTTCTCAAAGCCGCTAAACTTATTTAGCTTTCTCAATAATCTCGACGAGTCTCCATCTTTTATCCTTAGAAAGAGGACGGGTCTCCATAACCTTTACACGGTCGCCGATATTGCACTCATTGTTCTCGTCGTGTGCCTTGAAGCGAACCGTACGCTTAACAATTTTGTTATAAAGCTTATGCTTTACGCTGTCTTCAACAGCAACAACGATTGTTTTGTCCATCTTGTTGCTTACAACCTTGCCGACAACGGTTTTTCTCATATTTCTTTCACTCACTGTTAAGTCCCCCTCTCTTAAGCTTCTGTGCCGCTAAGTTCACGCTGACGAAGAATTGTAGAAACTCTTGCAATGTCCTTCTTTACGGCACCGATTCTGGATGAGTTTTCGAGCTGGTTAACAGCAAGCTGGAAACGAAGATTGAATAATTCTTCCTTGAGTTCTGTGAGCTTTGTCTGAAGCTCTTCAACTGACATTTCTCTGATTTCTGATGCTTTCATTACTGCTCACCCTCCTCTTTTTTAACAAACTTGCACTTGATGGGAAGCTTTGTAGAAGCAAGTCTGAGTGCTTCTCTTGCTGTAGCTTCATCTACGCCGGCGAGCTCAAACATAACTCTGCCGGGCTTAACTACTGCAACCCAGTATTCGGGAGAACCTTTACCTGAACCCATTCGTGTTTCAGCAGGCTTTGCTGTAACTGGCTTGTCAGGGAAAATCTTGATCCAAACTTTACCGAATCTTTTGCAGTAACGTGTCATAGCGATACGGGCAGCCTCAATCTGGTTTGAGGTGATCCATGCAGGCTCAGTAGCCTGAAGACCGTACTCACCGTAAGTAACCTTGTTACCACGAAGAGCCTTACCTGTCATACGACCTCTGTGTACTCTTCTGTACTTAACTCTCTTAGGTAATAACATTACTTTCTGCCTCCTTCTCTGCGGGGCTTTCTTGACTTAACTTCGTTCAAAACTTCGCCTTTGTAAAGCCAAACCTTAACGCCGATTTTACCGTAGGTTGTGTTAGCCTCTGCAAAACCGTAGTCGATGTCTGCACGAAGTGTCTGAAGCGGAATTGTGCCCTCATGATACTGCTCTGAACGAGCAATTTCAGCACCGCCGAGACGGCCTGAACACATAACCTTAATACCTTTTGCTCCACGGCGCATTGCGTTGCCGATAGCCTGCTTCATAGCACGACGGAAAGAAATTCTCTTTTCGAGCTGCTGAGCAATGCTCTCTGCTGCGAGCTGTGCGTCAAGCTCGGGAGCCTTTACTTCAACAATATTGATTGCAACGGGCTTGTTAAGGAATTTTTCGCACTGAGCCTTGAGCTTCTCAATTTCAGCACCGCCCTTACCGATAACAAGACCGGGCTTAGCGCAGTGAATGCTGATTCTTACTCTTTTGCCGTCACGCTCAATTTCAATCTTTGAGATACCGAAGTTGTAAAGCTGAGCCTTCAGAGTTTTACGGAGGTTGTAGTCCTCAACGAGTGTAGCTCCGAAGTCCTTTTTGTTTGCAAACCAACGGGAATCCCAATCTTTAATAACACCGACACGAAGACCGTGCGGATTTACTTTCTGACCCATATTTAAACCTCCCCTTAGTCTTCTTTTTCCTTGAGAACGAGGGTAATGTGAGAAGTTCTCTTGTTAATTCTGAACGCTCTGCCCTGTGCTCTCGGACGAATTCTTTTAAGGATGGGGCCTGCTGTAGCGTTGCACTGTGCAACGTAGAGCTTGGATACATCCATATCATGGTTGTTCTCAGCATTTGCCATAGCTGACTTGAGCAGCTTTAAAAGCGGCTCGCAAGCGGCCTTGGGAGTGTGCTTAAGAACAGCTTCCGCATATCTGACGTCTTTGCCTCTGATAAGGTCAAGAACAACGCCAACCTTGCGGGGTGAAATACGAACAAATTTAGCATTTGCCTTTGCTTCCTTTGCTTCCATCTGCAATACTCTCCTTCCGCTTATTTGCTTGTTTTTGAACCGGCATGGCCCTTGAAGGTTCTTGTAGGAGCAAACTCGCCGAGCTTGTGACCTACCATATCTTCAGTAACATATACCGGAACGTGCTTACGGCCGTCGTGAACGGCGAATGTGTGACCAACGAACTCGGGGAAAATTGTTGAACTTCTTGACCATGTCTTTAAAATTCTCTTTTCGCCCTTTTCGTTCATTTCAAGAACCCTTTTGAGCAGTACAGGCTGAACAAAGGGACCCTTTTTAGTACTTCTACTCATAGTTATAAGCTCCTTTCTCTGCCTTACTTACCGTTTCTTCTTCTTACGATAAGCTTATCGCTGCTCTTGTTGTTCTTACGTGTCTTATAGCCGAGTGCGGGCTTACCCCAGGGGGTTACAGGGCCCGGACGGCCAACCGGTGACTTACCCTCACCACCGCCGTGCGGGTGGTCGTTCGGGTTCATAACAGAACCGCGGACTGTAGGACGCCAACCCATATTTCTCTTACGGCCGGCTTTACCGATTTTAACGTTTTCGTGGTCAATGTTGCCTACCTGACCGATAGTAGCCATACAGCTTTCGGGAACATTTCTAAGCTCGCCTGAAGGAAGTCTTAACAGAGCAAGTCCGTTTTCCTTAGCCATGAGCTGTGCCATGTTACCTGCTGAACGTGCAAGCTGTGCGCCTCTGCCGGGGTAAAGCTCAACATTGTGGATGAATGTACCTACAGGAATTGCTGTAAGCGGAAGTGCGTTGCCAGGCTTGATGTCGGCATTAACGCCTGCTACAACCTTGTCGCCTACCTTAAGTCCCTCGGGAGCGATAATGTAAGCTTTTTCACCGTCGGTGTACTCTACAAGAGCGATGAATGCCGAACGGTTAGGATCGTACTCTAATGTTTTTACTGTACCTTCAACGTCAAACTTCTGACGCTTGAAGTCAATGATACGGTACTTTCTGCGGTTACCGCCGCCTCTGTGACGAACGGTGATTCTGCCGTAGCTGTTGCGGCCTGACTTCTTGTTTAAAGGAGCAAGCAGGCTCTTTTCGGGCTCAACCTTTGAAAGGACCGAATAATCTGTAACCGACATATTTCTTCTTGAGTTGATGGTCGGCTTATAAACTTTAATGGCCATTTGGTTTCACTCTCCTCATGATGGCTTTGCGGGAAAATGGCGTTTCCCATACATTCTGCCTGAATATTTATTTCAGACTTACATCATGCCTTCAAAAAATTCGATAGGCTTGCTGTCTTCTGTTAATGTTATGATTGCTTTCTTCCAGCTCTTTGTGTAGCCGCCGTTGTTTCTGCCCTGACGGCGGAATCTGCCGCGAACGCTTACGGTGTTAACCTTTGCAACCTTAACCTTGAAGATTTCTTCGCAAGCTTTTGCAATTTCAATTTTGTTAGCTGTCTTAGCTACTTCAAAGGTATATACCTTATTAACTGCGCCGAGCATACTTTTTTCAGTGATAACGGGGCGAATTACGATGTCATGAGCGATCATGCATATACCTCCTCTATCTTGCTTACAGCGTCCTTGACGATAACGAGCTTGTCAGCATTTAAAATGTCATAGACATTGAGTGTGTTGACCTGAGCTGTCTTAACGCCGGGGATGTTGTTAGCTGATTTGATAACCTTGCTGTCAACTGCGGGAAGAACGATGAGAGCCTTTTTGTCAGCTCCGATTGCGTTGAGCATAGCAACGATTGTCTTTGTCTTGTATTCATCCATTGTGATTGAATCAACAACGATGATTTCGTTTTCCTTAGCCTTTGAAGAGAAAGCTGACTTCATAGCAAGTCTTCTTACCTTCTTGTTTACAGAGAATCTGTAATCTCTTGGCTTGGGAGCAAACACGATACCGCCGTGTGTCCACTGCGGAGCACGGGTTGAACCCTGTCTTGCACGTCCTGTACCCTTCTGTCTCCAGGGCTTTTTGCCGCCGCCGGAAACCTCGGATCTTGTAAGAGCGGACTGTGTGCCCTGACGCTGTGCTGCAAGATAGCTTACAACTACCTGATGCATAACTGCTGCGTTGGGCTCAATACCGAATACGGAATCAGCAAGCTCGATTGTGCCGACGCTGTTGCCTTCCATATTTACTACTGATAAACTTGGCATTTATAATCCCCCTTCCTTAAGCCTTAACGGAATCTTTGAGTACAACGATTCCCTTATTTGGTCCGGGAACAGCACCCTTTACAGCAATGAGGTTGTTTTCAGCGTCAACCTTAACAACTGTGAGGTTCTGTACTGTTACCTGTTCTGCGCCGAGGTGACCTGCCATTCTCTTGCCCTTCCATACTCTTGAGGGAGATGAGCAGGCACCGATTGAGCCGCCGTGACGAACGCAGGGGCCTGTACCGTGAGTTTCCTTAAGACGGTGGAAGTTCCATCTCTTGATAACGCCTGCGGTACCCTTACCTTTGCTCTTACCGGTTACGTCAATCTTGTCGCCGGGGGTGAACACGTCTGCCTTAACGAGGTCGCCTACGTTGTAAGCGTCTGTGTCGTTAAAACGGAACTCTTTGAGAGTTTTCTTGGGAGCTACGCCTGCTTTGTCAAAAAATCCCTTCATAGGCTTTGTAACCTTGTGGGGCTTTAAGTCGCCGTATCCGAGCTGAACGGATGCGTAGCCGTCGTTTTCAACTGTTTTCTTGGCTGTAACCACGCAAGGGCCTGCCTCGATAACAGTTACGGGAATAACAATTCCCTTTTCATCGAAAATCTGTGTCATACCGATTTTCTTGCCGATGATTGCTTTCTGCATGAATGTATCCTCCTTGTAGGTTATTGGTTGGTTTGCACCAACGTGACCCTGTCTGCTTGTAGGTTGGTATCAGTGATTATAACTTAATCTCGATATCAACGCCGGCAGGGAGCTCTAAGCTCATAAGAGCCTCGACTGTCTTGTTTGACGGTCTTAAGATGTCGATAAGACGCTTGTGGGTTCTCATCTCGAACTGCTCACGGCTGTCCTTATACTTGTGAACAGCACGGAGAATTGTTACAACCTGCTTCTCAGTAGGGAGCGGAACGGGACCCGAAATTCTTGCGCCTGTGCGCTTAGCTGTAGCCACGATTCTCTCAGCTGACTGATCAACGAGCTGATGGTCATAACCCTTTAATCTTATTCTAATCTTTTCCTTGACTGCCATTATCGTCGCCTCCTT